>CAZWIU010000124.1:0-11029 GCA_964634105.1 uncultured Bacteroidales bacterium
CATAGAAGATACATGGTATGGTAAATTCAGGTACAATTACGGATAATCATAATAATTAATATTGGTAAGATACTCAAGATAGTAAATAAACCGGGATTTTCAGCCGAATTAAATTCTCTCTGAACAGAGTATAAATGTATATCTTTATTCCTGATAAATGTGCTTATATTATGAAGCGAATCCTGATCGTACATTTTCATCTCAATCCCGGTGGTGTAACCAGGATCATAGAATCGCAGGTTCATGCGCTTCACAGCTATACTCCGTATAGGGTAAAAGTGTTAACCGGAGCAGGCCAACTGCCCGGTATCGATTGTGAAGTCAACGAACAATTGAACTATTTGCCAGAACGGGAATCTGAGTACAGAAATCGTTACAGGTACCTTGAAAACTATTTTGAAAAGCAGCTTCATCCCGGTGATATTTTGCATATTCATAATGCCAGCCTTGGTAAGAACCCGATTCTGACTATCATTATTTCAGAACTTGCAAAAAAAGGTCATCGCATCGTTAATCATATTCACGATTTTGCAGAAGACCGAAAACAGAATATGGACTATATACACCAGGTCGTCGGCAGTTTCTTTCAGAGGGATATTCTATCTGTCATGTATCCGATCCTTCCAAACTATCACTATTGCGTACTTACATCACACGATTTACGTCGTCTTAATTCCATGGGCATTCCTGAATCACATATTTCTTTGCTGCCAAACCCTGTTGCGCAATATGTCAGTCTTGATCCAACTCAACATGAGGAGTTGAAAAAAAAAATTTATGGACTTTTTGAGATCCCTCGCCCGAAATTGATGGTGATCTACCCGGTACGGGTAATAAAGAGAAAAAACATCGGAGAATTTGTTTTACTTGCCGCATTGTTTCAGGAAAAAGCTGCCTGGCTTGTAACCCAGCCTCCTTTAAATCCGGTAGAGATACCTGCTTACGAACATTGGAAAGGCTTCTGTTCAAAGAATAATATTCATGTCATTTTTGAAGCCGGAATTTCGGCCCCTTTTAACGAACTCATGATAGCGGCTGACTTTTGTATTACAACAAGTGTTCTGGAAGGATTTGGGATGGTATTTCTGGAACCCTGGAATTATGGTGTACCTGTTATCGGCAGAAAGATTCCTAATACTGTTGATGATTTTATTAACACCGGATTATTTTTTCCTTTACTTTACGATTCGCTTTTCGTGCATGTTGAGGGGCGAAAGATTGATTTTGCCTCTCTGACAGACGAACAGCAAGCCCGATATATCGAATATCTTTTAAATAATAATTCTATTAAGAAAGAACTATTCGATGAAAATCAATTTCTTGGGAAATTACTAACTTCAATTGATAAAAGAGTCATTGAAAAAAATAGGAAAATTATTCAGGAGCATTTCTCAATTAGAAATTATGCAATCAGACTCGAAAGAATATATAAGAAAGTTGCTGGAAAGCCAAACGCCCCTTGAACCTATACCAACAGGTGTAAAACCTGATTATCATTGCGATGAAAGCATCAAGGCCATATTACTGGACGTTTATGGTACATTACTCATATCGGAATCGGGCGACCTCGATGAAACAAAAATCTCCGGTGAAAACCTGAAAAATGCCCTTGAAGCCGCTGGAATAAAAACACATGAGGGTATATACAATGTGCTCGATCATTTGCTTTCGGACTTCAGCTATACGGTTAAAGTGTGCCACGATGCTGCTAAAAAGAATAAAGTCCCGTATCCTGAAATTGATGTACTGAGTGTATGGAAAATTGTATTAATACACGCACGCAGGAAAGGATTGGTATCCTATACAGATGATGCCGACATAGTCTTAATGGCTTGTGTATTTGAATTTCTGAGTAACCATGTATATCCTATGCCCGGCCTTATTGAGACTATCAATGAACTAAAGGACCGCAATATCCCGATAGGTATAGTGTCGAACGCGCAGTTCTATACCCCCATTCTGATGAATTATTTTCTTCATAATAATATCTCACTCAAAGAGAAAGTAAAAGGATTTGATAAGGAATTGGTGGTTTTTTCATATAAATTTGGTAAAGCTAAGCCTGATCCCTCGCTTTTTGAAGAGCTTATCCCAACATTAAAATGGAAATACGGACTTAAACCTCATGAGGTGCTATTGGTAGGAAACGACATGCTTAAAGATATTTATTCAAGTAAGAAAGTCGGTTTTCGAACGGCCCTTTACGCTGGCGACAAACGATCATTACGCTTACGCGAAGACCAGGATCAACTAAATGGCCTTAAGCCTGATTTTATTATTACTGAATTGAAACAGTTAATTTCTATTATCACATGAATATTGCGCACCTGAATGTCGGAATAGTACATTCGCTGATCGGTAAAAACGATGGTGTTTCTATTGTTATCGATCAGACCGTGCATGCTATGGTCGAGGATATGGGCATCGGGCTGGGCAATATTTTCTTTCTGGCAGCCCATACTTCACCCCGGTTTAATGCTGAAACCGATGATATTTTCTGGCACAAGAACGACATTCATAAAGAAATTATCCGTCATTTCAATAGCGAACCTCCCGAAGGATTTGATTCACTGATCCATACAAAAGCTCTTTATGCCAGGGACAGAATTAAACAATTTGTGAAAAAACATAATATCGATCTCCTGATTGCACATAACACCTCACATCCGTATAACTTCATTACTGCGGTCGGACTTGGATACTATATTGAGGAACTACGTGATGAAGGTATTATCTGGCCTAAGGTTATGGTTTGGTGGCACGATTCATACTTCGAAAGAGATCAATTCGGAACCCCCAATAGCGTAATACAAAAATATCTCAAATATTTACCGGGAACTGAAATCGATGGGATTGCATTTATTAATAAGTCACAACCCAAACTGGCTGAGAAACTATTTAAATCGTTGAATTATACACGCGCCGAAAAGTTTTTTAAAGAACGAACAATTGTCGTTCCAAATACCTGTGGAATAGAATGGGAATGGAAAAGCCTGCCATGGGAACAGAATGCGCTGCTGGCGCCTCCACATGATAATTATAACGATTCTTTTTTCCAGGACATCGGCCTGATCGATGAACTTAATAAAAGAAATTTGATACTCGACGATGCGGTCATCCTATTGCAACATACGCGAATTGTCCCCAGAAAAAAGATTGAAGTAGCAATCGACTTTGCTTTCCTGCTGGAAAATCGTTTTACTAAAGCGGGATTGAAAAAATGTATAGCATTGTTAATAAGCGGACATTCAGGCGACGAGCAGGTTGAATATAAAAAATTCCTTACAGAATACTTCCAGGAGAAATTGATACAGAATCCTGATTCCAATGTCATCATGATTTTTGGTGAACACAGTATCCTGTCGCACCGCGATATTATTGTCGACAAAAAATATTATAACTTCTATGAAATTCCTGCAGTTATTGCAGCGGCGGGTGGTATCGGTACATATTTCAGCGAAATTGAGGGGTTCGGTAATAACCTGCTCGAGATGACCTCTTTCGCACTTCCCGTGATCATCAATAAGTATGATGTCTATAAATCCGACATTGAACCATTGGGCCTTCGTTTTCCTGCAATCGAACATTGTAAGTTGACCAATGATGTTGTTGAACAAGCCTTTATCCTGCTGACTGATTACCGGAAAAGAAATGCCCTCATCAGCCAGAACCTGAAAATTCTGGATGAAAAGCTGAACCACCGGATAATCGCAGAAAAGCTGAAACCGCTTATCAGCAAAATGTTCACACGAATCCTGAACGTGGATTAATTCAGTTTGCATATAGCCATATACAAATTGTGAATGCAATGGATTTAAGACAGGAAATTTATAACAGGTTCAGAAAGATATATGGAAACATATCACCGGAATCCCTCGGTAAGCTGATTGTTGAGATCGAACGCACCAAACAGGAAGTAAATCCTTCTGAGGAAAAATGGAGTGAAAAGGATTGCTTTCTTATTACATATGGAGATTCAATTACTGCTCCGGGCAGGAAATCATTGACTGTTCTAAATGAATTTTTACACGATTTCATTGGCAAGACAATAAATCATGTACACATCCTTCCTTTTTTCCCCTACTCTTCCGACGACGGATTCTCTGTTATTGATTTCAGGGAAGTTAACCCGGTATTGGGAACCTGGGATGATATATCGAATATTGGGAAGAATTATAAGTTAATGTTCGACCTGGTTATTAATCATGTGTCGAAGCAGAACCAGTGGTTCCGGAACTTTCTGGAAGGGGCTGATCCCGGGGCAGATTACTTTATTGCTGTTGATCCGAAGCAGGATTTATCGGCTGTAATCCGGCCCCGTAGCCTGCCGTTGCTCACAGCATTTGAAACGCGGTATGGGACTAAGCATGTATGGACAACATTCAGCAGCGATCAGATCGATCTGAATTTTGCGAACCCGGAGGTACTGATACAAATGTTGCTCGTGTTGCTATTTTATATTGAAAAAGGAGCATCGGTTATCAGGCTCGATGCCATCGCTTTTTTATGGAAAGAACCGGGAACGTCATGTCTTCATTTATCCCGGACACATGAAATTGTGAAACTTATGAGGTTTATAAAGGACTATATCGATCCCTCTATAATTCTTATTACCGAAACCAATGTACCTAATAAAGAGAACGTAAGTTACTTTGCAGATGGAGATGAGGCTGATATGGTCTACCAGTTTAGTCTACCCCCATTGCTGTTGCACGCTCTGTATTCCGGCTCTTCACATTTTCTATACCAATGGCTCGCTTCTATTGCAGATATACCTCCCGGGTGCACATTTTTTAATTTTACAGCATCACACGATGGCATTGGAGTGAGGCCTCTTGAAGGGATACTTCCCCCGGATGAAATTACCAAACTGGCTGAAGCAATGAAACAGGCAGGTGGGTTGATCAGCACGCGACGTCAACCTGATGGAACCGATAGTCCATATGAGATCAATATTACGTATTTCGATGCGATGAAGGTTACCCAACAGGGGACGGATGAGTTTCAGATTCAACGATTCCTGTGTTCGCAAACCATCATGATGTCGTTGATTGGAATACCTGCCTTTTATATTCATAGCCTTTTAGCTACTCATAATGCATATGATGAAGTAAGAAGAACCGGAATGAATCGCTCGATAAATCGTAAAAAATGGAAGTCGGATGAACTGTTTGCTTTACTACGGAAAGATTGTGTTCACTCAACTATTCTGAATGAATTGTTACGAAGAATTTCTGTCCGTTCTTCTGAGATAAGATTTCATCCCAAAGCAGTCCAGTCTATGATTAATTTTGGTGATAATATTCTTGCATTTTCACGCGGTAAGGACCACGAACTGCTGGTATTTGCCAACATGAAATCCATTCAGGTAACGATACAACCAATTACTGCCGGTGTATCTGTTAAAGGAAGAAAAGACCTTCTTTCAGGTACTCTGCAGGAGAATGAAGAGATGATATTAAAACCCTATCAGGTAGTATGGATGAAAAAATAAAGGCTGACCCGGAGGACAGCCCTTTTTTGTAATATTAATTCCTTTTATATCGACATATCAAGTAATGTGCGGCTGACAGTTAAATTCTGCTGTTTTGCCCGTTCTTCATTAACCCTGAATTTTAACTTGCCATCAACTATTACAAATTCGATTGTTGATCCCTTTGCAGTTGTTCCTTCTTTTTCACTAACTATCAGGCAGGGTTTATTTCCCAGGCGGATTTTTAAATCATCAATTTTACTGCTGTTATAATCGGGCACGAATATTAATTGGCACATAGCGGCCTCATCGGTAGTTCTTATTTCTTTAACAACTATAAGTTTTGTTCCGACCTTACGGTTTGCTGTAAAACTGACAAGCTGTTTATATGCTTCATTATCGCCCATGACTCCAATTACAAAGTTCTCCCCACTGCTATTCTCAGGCCAGCTTACCAGTCGTAAAAAATTATAAATATAGGTGGCCTGAACGCTTGATAAATTACCCGTTGCTTTCATATTTAGGGCAACCATCATCAGCATTGTAATTAATAGTAATCTGATTTTCATATATATGTTTTAATTGTATATTCTTTGACTATACGGGAAAGTTCTTAACCAGGTTGCTTATAGTCATTGTGATAATAACTTTTTCGTCTTTACAATATATACTTTTATCCTGAGCATATAATCATTCATGTATAAAAGATTTGAATTCATCAAATACAGAAAAATTTCAAAAATCATGTTCCTTGTTAGTTGAATCATGAAACATCATTCATATTGTTTTTACCTTAGTAAAAACTTTAAAAATGAACATCTTAGTCACAGTCGATTCCTTTAAAGATTGCATGTCTTCTAAAGCAGCCGGTGAATCTGTAAGAAAGGGTATACTATTAAATGAAGGCTCATTCGATGTGCGGGTGATTCCAATGGCCGATGGAGGGGAGGGCACTGCTGAAGCATTGATGGATGCAAGAGGCGGCAGAGTGGTTGCCTGCAAAGTATATGATCCGCTTATGAGAGAAATTGACTCTTCATTTATTATCCTCGACGATGAAATTACAGCGGTGATTGAAATGGCCAGGGCCTCGGGAATTGAACTGCTGACTGATAGGGAAAGAAATCCATGGGTAACTACCTCATTTGGGACAGGACAGCTTATAACAGAGGCCCTTAACCGGGGATGCAAACGGATAATACTTGCTATTGGCGGAAGTGCAACGAACGATGCTGGTGTTGGCATGTTATTAGCTCTTGGTATTAAATTTTTTGATAAGAATGGAAAAATGATCGGACCAGGGGGTGGCGAACTTGATAAAATAGAAAAAATTGATACATCCACGCTTGATATCAGGCTATCTTCAACGGATATTATTGTAGCCTGCGATGTTACAAATCCGCTTACAGGGCCAACTGGAGCTTCCTTTATTTATGCGCCTCAAAAAGGAGCCGATCGTAATATGGTTGAAAAGTTAGATGACAACCTCAGGCATGTTGCCCGGCTTTTTAAACAACAAACCGGGAAAGATGTCGAGAAGATACCAGGTGCCGGTGCTGCCGGCGGATTGGGAGCCGGATTGTTGGCATTTACCGGGGCAATCATTCAATCGGGATTTGAAGTGATAAGTAAAGAAAACGACTTCGAAAATCATATTCAATGGGCCGATCTTATTATTACCGGCGAAGGTAAAATTGATTCTCAGACTCAGTTTGGAAAGACTCCGGCAGGAGTTGCAAAAGTTGCCAAGAAATATGGAAAACCTGTTATTGCAATTGCGGGTACGCTTGGTGAAGGATATATGGAATTATACCCGCTGGGTTTTGATGCAATTTGCTCTTTTATTGATAAACCCATGTCTTTGCATGAAGCTATTATAAAAGCTCCGCAACTTCTCGAGCGTTGTGCATACAATATTGTAAGGCTTGCTATAAAATGCATTGTTTCATAAATGTTTTCCTTCAGATATTAAAGTCTGGTTTTTTTTGATTAATTTAATATAGAACCATTAAAGATTCTTATTATGAAAAAAATCGGAAAGGTAATTTCAGTGCAGATCATACTGATGTTAATATGTTTTTCGGGTTATTCCCAGTACCGAAACATAGAAGGTATTGTTATGGATCAGGATGGAAAGCCGCTGAAAAATGCGGTTGTGTCGCCTAAAGGTTTGGATCAGTCGGCAACGACCGATGAAAAAGGCTACTACATATTAAAAGAAGTGCCTGATTCAATTCTCACCATCCTTTGTTCTCATCCGGAAATGGAACCTGCAAGCGCTTCAATCGGTTTATACGACAGAGTTGATATTAAGATGAGTTTGCTGGGTTCGAACGAGATATACGAAATGTCGCTGGAGGAATTATTGAATATGGAAGTCACAACGGTATCAAAATCATCGGAAAGAATTTCTGATGCACCGGGTATCATTTCTGTGCTTTCATCGGATGAACTGAAACGATTCAGTGGCAATACCCTGAAAGAATTACTTGAAAGAATTCCGGGGCTTATAGGTTCCACCGTATATATGACCGACCGTTCATTAATAGCCCCCCGGGGTGACCAGGTTTTAGCATCATCAAGCCATGTGCTCCTGCTGATTAATGGAAGACCTGTACGAGAAGCACTGGAAGGCGGGATTAAAGGTGATATGTATGAATCTTTCCCGATAAGTATAATAGAAAGAATTGAAGTTATCCGTGGCCCTGGATCAGTACTATATGGCTCGAATGCTTTTTCTGCTGTGATCAATGTAATAACCCAGCAATCCAAAGAGAACGATTTTAATGTTGAGCTAAGAACAAATATTGAAGGGGGATTTGGTGGTTCAGTGAAAACTAACCTTAATCTTGGTGATGTTAATATAAATCTTGCTGCCCGTTATTTTAAGGAAAAGGAATGGGAAACCGACTGGCAATTTGCAACACCCTGGGGAGATAGTACCGTTAATGTTTCCATACCAGATATCAGTACAGGGGCATACATGGATATCGATTATAAAAATATCCGATTGATGGCTGCTTATACTGAATGGGAAAACTATTATTTCGTAACGGATTATGCATTTATCTTTCCGGCTTACGGTACTGCCCTGTGGAAAAAAGGGTTTGTCGACCTTGGCTATGGTATGCAACCTACCGAGAATTGGAATATGGACTTTAATGTTACCTATACACGATCAACGTTTAAAACACAAAATTGGCCCAGCACTAACCGCGATTCATATGAAATGGTGGGTGAATGGAGCAATTTCTTAAATCCGACTGAGAAGTTGGGAATTGTATTCGGAGGATTATTTAACTACTTCCAGGGAAAAGAATGGGGACCAACCGAAACAGGTGAGAAATTTTACTATACCGATGCTGATCGTTATAGCGCTGGAGCTTATGCGCAGGTTAATTACAGGCTCATTTCCAGTTTAAACCTGATCGGTGGAATCCAGGCTAACAAGGTAGAAGGTATTGATTTTAACCTTGTTCCCAGAGCAGGTCTGATATGGTATCCGGTTCCTAAGATAAATGTTAAAGCCTTTTACAGCCAGGCGTTCAGGGCTCCAAGTATAAATGAATTTAGTATAAATTTCCCTCAAATGATGGGAAATCCTGATCTTACGCCAGAGAAAGTTAATACAATTGATGTTGGAGTTGGATACCAGGGCAAACAAGTAAATCTTGGAGCCAGTTTCTTTTACAGCCAGATGGAGAACCTCATTTTCCAGAATCGCGATACCAACGAAGTACCTGTTCCGATGTATTGGAACGGCGCAGAGGTAACTTTTATGGGTTTGGAACTGGAAGGAAAGTATTATATCAACGACCAGTGGTATATAAATGGTTCAATGCTTTATCAGACAAACGAAGATAAAGAAGGAAACAAGAATGTAACACCTATCGCTAATTTCGGATTAAAAGCCGGGCTGAGTTATATGTCCAACAATGGTATTACAATTGGTATTTTCAATATATACCAGGGCAAATTGGACGAATCATACGATACGGAACTTAATATTTCACCCGGAGCATACAATCTGCTTAATTGTTATGCAGATTTTGATTTCATCAGGTTATTCAAACTCAATTGGCAACAAAGCATTTCCTTGTTTGTCCGGCTTGATAATATGTTGGACAAAGAAATATGGCTTCCTACATGGGGCCTTCTGCCGGGTACATCAATACCGGTAAATAAAGGTCGCTCTGTTAATATTGGATTAAAAGCCGATTTTTAATCCACCTTCGTCCCGAATAATCGGGGCTTCGGCAGACGAGTAGAAATGGTTTTATTCCCCGGGGCTTGCCCTGGGGTTTGACATATACTGATTAATACATGCTGTCTGAGACCTGATGATCTTGGTGTTATTATTTTGTCCCGAATCATTCTGGATCGGGCCTTTGTGGCTTTAAATCTTTTTGCCACTAAGACTCAATGACACCAGGAATCATTAAAAGTATTGATAATCAAAAATTTTATTAAGAAGATATATACTTTAGGTTTTTAAAATTTTAACTACTGGTAAGTCAAGCCTGAAATATCGGTTTATTTTAGAATGTGACACATTATATTTTACGTTTTATTATCTAGCGTTGACATGACACTAGTCTCTTCTCCCGAGCAGCATAAAAATATAGTACAGGAGCGTAGCCAGAGAAGCAAGCGCTGCTACAACGTACGTATATGCAGCCCATTTAAGCGCATCTTTGGCCTGTGAATGATTTTCATAACTTGTTACTCCGCTGTTGCTTAACCAGGCTAGTGCCCGACTGCTTGCATTAATTTCGACGGGCAGGGTAATAAAGGCAAAGAGCGTGAATACACCATAACAAATAATAAATATTTTCAGCGCCAGGTCAACAGGCAATACACTACCAACGAATATTGATCCGAAGAACATCATGGTAAAAACTACATTCAGAATAGTAGCGCTAACATTTTGGATCGGAACCAGCGCACTTCTTAATTTAAGAGGCGCATAGGCATCAGCATGTTGAACAGCATGACCGGTTTCATGCGCAGCCACAGCTGCAGCTGCTATGCTTTGTCCATAATACACATCCTTGCTTAAGGCAATTGTCTTGTTCAGGGGATTATAGTGATCTGAAAGCTGTCCTTCAGTAGGAATAACTTTTACGTCATAAATACCATGATCATACAACATTTTCTCTGCCACATCTTTACCACTGAATCCCCGATTCGAAGGTATTCTCGAATATTTTTTAAATCGCGATTTTAGTTGGTTACCTACAACTATACTGATTAATGCAAATACTGCAAATATTACTATTTGACCCATTCCTATCATATCTCACAATTTTTATAATTAGCGAAACAAAACTATACAAATTTTTTACCAAAGTATGAAGAACAGATAAATGCTGTCAAACTGGCACATCTCAATCCAGAATAAGATTGTTACCACGAAATAAAATATAGCTTCAACTATCAATAATTGTTTTGGTGTAAAAGAAATCTTCTGTATATTTGCCCACCTAAAATAGAGCACTTTTAAAAATATATTGCGGGGTGGAGTCCCGATGTTTCGGGAGTAGCTCGCCTGCCTTC
>CAZWIU010000125.1:0-10952 GCA_964634105.1 uncultured Bacteroidales bacterium
AGATGTGCTTTTATACTTCTGCCACTTTCCAGGCAATTACCCTTGAAGAGGGGGATTCCAGGGGGTGTGTATGAGGCAATAAGTTTTATTATACTTTTCAAAGTTGACTTGACACTATAGTTAATACAAACCCTGTCTGCTATGCCATCGGCAGGCCTGTCTGCTTACAGGAAGATGAACCGGCATGCAGGTTTCCAAAATACTTTGTCTACTTAGCGTGAATGCTTAATTAATAAGTGTTGTTAAATGTTGACGCTAAGTTTATTCTTTCTATTCAGGACACCAATTTGTCGAGATAGAATTAATCATCATCATTATAATACCTGAACGTCAATTTAACAATTGATGCTGACACTATAGTGCGATTTACATATTATTTATTCATCACCAAAAAACATAACTCCTTCTCCGGATGTTTTTAATCTTAAATTTTATGATTTACCTTTGTTCTTAACTTCTCGTTTGGGGGGTGCCTTAATATAACGGGCTGAGATCATACCCCATGCACCTGATCCGGGTAATGCCGGCGAAGGGAGAAAGTGAAGCAGCGAAAATCGTTGCGGATGAGTAGTTAACCAAAAATAAATAGTGTCATGTTACGAACATTTATCGTGGCTTTGTCGTTATTCGCGACTACCACTGTGTTTTCTCAATTTACAATTCAGGGCTTTGTTGTTGATGAAAAAGGCCAGCCTATGACCGGGGCTAACATTCGTCTTGAAGAAAACGGTGCTGGTATTATCACCGATACTGAAGGACGATTTAAGATCGGCGGAATTAATCCGGGAACCTATACACTTGTAGTGAGTTGTGTCGGCTATCAAAAGTACCGCCAGCGTATTCGCCTCGAGAAAGATGTTACCTTGAATATTGCCATGGAGGCGTCCAATATCCTGGGCGATGAAATTATTGTAACCGCTACCCGGGCCGGAAGCAAGGTTCCCGTGGCGTATACGAATTTGGCAAAAGAACAGATATCGGTTTCCAACATGGGGCAGGATATTCCTTACCTGTTATCGATCACGCCTTCTTTTGTAAGCACTTCCGATGCAGGTACCAGCATAGGTTATACCGGTTTCCGGATCCGGGGAACGGATGCCAACAGGATTAATGTTACGGTAAACGGCGTTCCGCTGAACGATGCCGAATCGCATACTGTTTTCTGGGTCGACCTCCCCGATTTTTCATCTTCACTTCAGAGTATCCAGATACAACGTGGAGTCGGCACTTCTACTAATGGAGCCGGGGCATTTGGAGCCAGCATTAACATGGAAACGAATACGCTGAACAGGCAGCCCTATGGTGAGTTAAACCTCGCTGCCGGATCTTTCAATACATTGAAAAGTACACTTCGCCTCGGGACAGGATTGATCAGTGAGCATGTGAGCTTCGATATACGGTTATCTAAGATCTCTTCCGATGGTTATGTCGACCGCGGCTGGAGCGACCTGAAATCTTTTTTTGTATCGGGAAGCTATCATACCCCCAGGAGTATTCTCAAACTCAATGTTTTCTCCGGAAAAGAACACACCTACCAGGCCTGGAATGGGGTACCTTCATGGATGCTTGAGTCGGACCGCACATACAATCCTTCAGGAGAATATACCGACACCGATGGCTTGGTACGATACTATGATAACGAGACCGATAACTACCAGCAGGATCACTACCAGCTATTTTATTCCTGCCGATTTAATTCATCCTTATCGTTGAATCTCGGATTACATTATACTTACGGACGTGGCTACTATGAAAACTATAAAGAGGACAGGGATCTTGCCGGTTACGCACTCGATTACCTGGTGATAGGAGATACCCTGATCGAGAGCATGGACCTGATTCAGCAGAAATGGCTGGATAACGACTTTTACGGCAGTACGTTCTCGGCAGTTTACCAACACGGCCGATCGGAATTAACAGTCGGCGGAGCATGGAACAGATACGACGGCCGTCATTTCGGTAAGATCATCTGGGCGGAATATATGCCCGATACAATGAGAAATTATGAATGGTACCGGGGCACCGGTTTAAAAACCGATTTCAACATTTACGGGAAATATTGCTACTCGCTATCCGAAGGACTAAATGTGTATACCGATATCCAATACCGTCATATAGACCATGTTATCGGAGGCATCGATGACGATTTGCGTGATATCTCGCAACAACATACCTTCGATTTCTTTAATCCGAAAGTCGGTTTTTTCTACCAGCCATCCGACAGGCATAGTGTGTATGCATTATTTGCAGTGGGAAACAGGGAGCCAAACCGCAGTAATTATACCGATGCTACGCCCGGTGAAGAAATGCCGGTTTCGGAACGATTGTACAACTATGAGGCAGGATATTCCTATAAGGCCGATAAATTAAAGGCAGAGGTGAATCTCTATTATATGGATTATAAAGATCAGTTGATTCTTACCGGTGAAATAAATGATGTTGGGGCACCCATCATGGTAAATGCTGAAAAAAGCTCACGAAAAGGAGTGGAGCTATCAGCTAACCTGAAGATCTCACGCATGGTTTCCCTTGGAGGCAACGCTACCCTGAGCCGGAATATCATTAATCATTTTACCGAGTATGTCGATGCTTACGATACAAACTGGAATTACCTGGGGCAACGGTCGTTCGACCTGGGGCAGACCGATCTGGCATTCTCACCCGCATTGATAGCCTCCGGCCAGTTGGCCATTACACCTGTCAAAGATTTGTCGATCTGGTTTATCTCGAATTATGTCGGCAAACAATATATCGATAATACCTCCAGCGACGAAAGAAAGCTCGATCCTTATTTTATCAACAACATCAATATTACCTATAGTTTTCATCCGCTGAAAACCGGAACCATTAATTTTCATCTGCTGCTGAACAACATATTCGATCACCATTACGAAAGCAATGCCTGGATTTATTCGTATCTGGTCGGGGAAATGCGTGAGAAAGCCGATGGTTATTTTCCTCAGGCAGGGTTTAATTTTCTTGCCGGGATCGATATAAGTTTCTGACTGTTAATAAAAAAAATTGCAATGTACATTATTATTAAAGATATTTCGGCGTAGAATATTGCTGGTTAGCATTGCAACTCTCACATTAATAATTGCTTTCGACCGACTTATTCTAGGTTTAGTTTTAGGGTTTTAGAGAACCGGGAGTGCCCACTCCCGGTTTTTGCTTATTAATGTTTTAGGTGAAGGTCTATATTATTGTGATTATTGGTGTTCTGAATTTTTCGGGATTGAATCCTGATGGCAGAAAATGTATAGTCACAATGACTCAATCCCAAATGATTCGGGATACGAAGATTATACCAGGGTTGTCTGGTGTATTGCCGAAGGCATATTAATTGGCTGATCCCTAAGGAGCTGGTTAGGAAAGTTGCTCTATAACTAGGATTGGCATACTGATCCTTTTTCCTGGATCATTTAATTATCTTTTTCTTCAGAATCAATCTCATCAATAATTTTCTCAATTTCAGATTCCGTTTCAAAGAGTTTTCCTTTGCAGAATTTGATCAGTTCCGAAGCCCGCCGCACCTGTTCTGTCAGCTGGTCGACATCCAGCTCATTATTCTCAAGCTTATGCAGGATCGCTTCTAGCTCGGAATAGGCTTCACGATAGGTAGTCTTTTTTTGGGTCATAGTTACATCTTTTTCTTGACGGTTAGTAATAATTTTCCTTTATGGAGACGGGTTTCAAGATCATCTCCTTCGTTTACCAGAGCGGTATCCTTAATTATCTTCCCATGGCTCGATGTTATGGAATACCCCCGGCTAAGCACTTTTAAGGGATCGAGCGCCTGAAGTTGTGTGTTGAGCGAGTCAACCAGCTGATGTTGCGATGCGGTAAGATGGTTCGCGAGTCGCTTCATGAGGCCCGATGTTGTATTCAGCAATGCCCGGGCATTTTCCGCCTTCGACCTGGAATTAAAGCACAACGCCCAGAACGTGCGGTCGAGCGACAACTCGGTACGATGTATCTGACGGTGTGTATTCGTTACCATGGTATGCATGGCCATTGTCAGGTAATTATCGGCAGCCCGGATAGAATTGTTAACCGCGAACTGGAAATTCCTGCTCAACAGAATAAGTTTATTCCTTACTCTCAGTAAATATTCCTGTGAGGTGTCAACAAGTGTATTCTCCAGTTCACCAAGCTCAGCCAGGAGCTGCGTCATTTCTTCGACGAGGAATGCAGCAACGGCTGTCGGGGTTTTAAGTCGGGTATGTGCTACCATGTCTACTACGGAATCGTCCTGTTCGTGACCGATGCCTGTTAACACCGGAAGCGGGAATTGGGAAATGTGATACGCCACCCAGTAGCTGTCAAAACAGCTCAGGTCGGCCTGTGAGCCTCCTCCACGGATTATTACAACACAATCGAAGAAGGATTCATAGGCATAGATACGTTCCAATGCCGATATGATTGATTGTTCCGCCTCCGCACCCTGCATGACTGCCGGAAATAATTTGATATAGAATTTGAATCCAGCAGGATTATTTGTCAGCTGGTCGATAAAATCTTCACAGCCTGCTGCCGAAACCGACGAGATAATTGCAATCTTCTGGCATGGCCTTGGCAGTTCCAGCTCTTTATTCATACCGATAACGCCTTCTTCCGTGAGCCGTTCAATTATTTTCTGTTTACGTATGGCTAATTCACCAACGGTATAGGTCGGTTCAATATCGGTAATATTCAGGCTCAGTCCAAATACCTCATGAAATTCAACGGCAACTTTCACCAGGATGCTCAATCCTTCAGTCAATGGCCGGCCGGTAGTTGTCTCAAAGTAGGGCTTTATCATCCTGAAGTTGGGCGCCCAGATAGTAGCGCGACTTCGTGCAACAATCTGGTCGGTACTGGTATCCTTCTGTATCAGTTCAAGGTAGCAATGTCCGCTATAGTTGACTTTCATTTCGCTGATCTCGGCAACCACCCAATATTTTTTCTCGGTATGTGCCTTGATTACTTCTTTAATACTCCGGTTTAGCTCTAACAGCGAAAGGGCATTGATTTCCATTTCAGCTTATAATTTTACAAAACGTAAGGTATGGTCGGTCCCCGAAATATTCACCAGCAGCAGGAAAAGGCCGGTATTCAGATGCTCTGCTTCCGGTATCTCGAGAACAAAGTTATCATTGGCAATAGTATCGGATATTCTTTTACAAAGACGTCCCATCGAATCATAAATTTCAACGATGATCAATTGATTGCCGGTTTCTCCGGGTTGGTTGACTTCGAGGTATAGCCTGTCCCGCATGGGATTAGGGAATAATGAAATAGTATTGATCCCGGAGGGATCTTCCACCATATTGGTGAGCAGTATATTCGATTTGGCAAGATCGGGAATGCCATATCCATATAATGAATCGGGCGAGAAATAGCGATCGCCGGCTTTATGAAACGCTTCGATAACATCGAGATAACCTGCCTGAGGATTCGATTGCCACAGGCAGGCTGCCATTCCTGAAATTAGAGGTGCAGAGCAGGAAGTTCCTGCTGCGTATACAAACGAGCCGTTCGGCATCTGGCCTATTGTATAACTTCCCTGGGAGCATATATCAGGTTTAATGCGCCCGTCGTAGCTTGGGCCACGGGAACTGAATCCGGTTATAACGCCAAGCGAATCAACAGCACCTACTGTTATAATATTATCTGCGTCGGCAGGGGCAAGAATATGGTACCAGGGGTCGTCTCCCGCATTTCCGGCGCTGCATACTATCACCATTCCTGTTGAGGCGGCAATCTTAGCACCTCGTGATACAGGTGTTGTATTGCCGTCGAATTCACTCCATAAGTGATCCTGGGTAGAATCATTGAAAAGAGAATAACCCAGCGAGGAATTAATGATGTCAGCTCCTAGGCTGTCGGCAAATTCGGCCCCACATACCCAGTTATATTCCTCGACTAGGTATTCCGACGAGCCGTCTTCCGTTCGTATAAGAGCGAAATCGGCTCCGGGAGCACTTCCGTAAAGAATATTTTCATATACTCCTGCAATTATTGAAAAAACCAGGGTTCCATGGTGATGGGCATCGAAGATATCCAACTCATCCTTCACAAAATCTTTCACAGAGATGATTCTGTTATCGTTCCAGACATGGGCCAGCGATGAGATACTATTTGCACGGTCGAACCCGGCATCAAGTATGGCTATCAGCATCCCCTCGCCATGAATTCCCTGCTGATGAAAATAGTCGCCATGCAGCATTTCTATCTGATTCGATGAGTATCCGTAGGGGGCTGAAAGAAAGGCAATATCATTTTTTAAAATTCGTTGGGGAAGATCCGGTTCCTGATATAGCATCCGGGGTTTAACCTTTTGTGCAGGGCCCTTAATAAAACTGATGTATTGAATGCTGTCGATAAGCAGGGAATCATCAGTGGAGACAAGCACCCCATTCAGCCATTTAGAAGTGTTCACAATACGCAATCCCAGACTTGAAATACTGTCAATATAGGAAGGATCAACGGGAAGATCCGTTTCCATAACAGCTATATTCTGCTGTGTTCTTCTTTCAATTGATTTTGCCGAAAGAAATTCTTCGGGATGCTGCATGGAATAGGGCGTATGCACTTTATCGGTGAAAGAGATCCAGTACCTGGGCCGGTTATCCTGGCCAATTAAAGAATTTATGTGTATGATGATCAGCCAGGAGGCTGTAAAAAGAATTTTTTTCATGCACATATCAAATCCTCACCTTAATAAATAATCGACTTTGCTAACACAACGGGATATAGCCAACGCTTAATATAAATTGCTTCTGCCCGAAGTAATATCTTCTATAGTAGGTTCTTCAAACTTACCGATGTTCTCTTCTACCATTTTGAAAAATTCCTGGTCCCTGGCAATGATCTCATCTTCGTTTTCAGCTTTCCCGTTTTTATAATCGATTTCGGTCTTTAATGCCCCTTCATCGGTATAGAATAGCCATTTTCCATCCCGCTTGTTATTGATATAATTGCCTTTGATATATAAAGTTCCATTTGGCCAGTAGAAGAGGTAGGGGCCATTTACCTTATTGTTTGTATAAAAGCTTTTCATTTTTAAGGTACCGTCGTCAAAATACTGATTCCAGGCACCATGCTTTATGTTATTCGACCATTCAATTTCTTCGGAGACTTTACCATTTGGGTAGAACTTTCTTTCCATTCCTTGTTTTACCCCTTTCGAATACATCTCGGTAGAGGTTATTGCACCGGTATAATAGCTGTAATATTTCCACAGACTGTCTTTTACATTCTTATAGTAAATGCCTTCACCGGCTATTTCACCAGTGTCGTAATAAATACAGGTTTTCACATAGTCGCAGTTTTCCTTGTAATAGAGTATTGCCTTGAGCTCGCCGGTCTCATAATACCGTCGCATTTCACCCACGGGTTTATCATTTATAAAATGCCCCTGATAGATGAGTGTGCCGTCCTGCGAACGTTTTTCCCAGTAGCCTTGTTTTTGGCCTTTGGCATCAGTTTGGTTAATGGTATCGTTCTGACCGGCAAGGTTAAGAGAGATTGAGATCAGGATCAATGAAAGCAGAAAAGAGTAACGCATAATTATAAAACATAATGCTAAAAGTAGCGATTTTCTTTAACTCAGAATTTGAAAATCTGAAAATTTGAAAGATGCAATGTAGGAAAAATACTTCCATCCTCCCTTTCACGCTTTCATTCTTTCACCCTTTCATTCTTTCACGCTTTCATTCTTTCACCCTTTCACCCCTGCCTTCATCCCGGATACTCGGGAGTACGGCAAACAGGCTTTCACCCGTTCCCGCACTCTTACATTCATCCATTCATAAAAAAAGATCCTCCAGTTGGAACAGACGTGTCAGTAAATATCTGTTATTCTCATGATTCGCCGGATTATTGGAAAGATGGATTAATGGATTGATGGAAAAATGGAATAGTAGAAAGATGGAACGTTAAAAAATTTTTAAAATTTGAAAATTTGAGAAATGAAATGTAGAAAAGATTATTCCATTTTCCCCTTCACCTTTTCACGCTTTCACCCTTTTTCCCCTTCTCCCGTTCTCCTTTTCTCCCTATCTCCCTTTCTAGCACTCTTCCATTCATCCATTCACAAAAAAAAGCTGCCCCTGTTGGAACAGCCTTGTCGGCAGCAATGAATTATTATAATGAGCTACAGGATTATTGGAAATATGGATTAATGGATTGATGGAAAATTGGAATGATGGAAAAATGGAATGGTGAAGCAATGGTATTGCAGTTACATTCTCCCGTTCACCCAATCTCCATTTCTCCCTCTCACCTCATTACACCTACGCTCTGCGAGCTTACGCTTACGCCGCAGCTTCCACCGGCGGCCGAAGCCTCTGGCGGAGGACTCAGCGTAGGCGCACGGCGGACAAGCAACTCATTCCACCTACGCTCTGCGAGCTTCGGCGGACAAGCAATTAATCAGTTCACCAATCATTGCTGTCCTGGTAAAACGGTTGAATAATCCAAAAGTATGATTATAGCAAGAATTATTAGGGTTTTTAATTAATTGGGCGTAAACAATTAATATTAGAATTTATGCCACAAGGACACTACGACACAATGGTTTCAAATATGCACAATAGGTCAGATATAAACTTCTTAGTGTTTTTCTTTAAGTCTTGGTGATTTAGTTGCATACAAATTTTTTTACTTTTACCCCACGCCAGTGATTCACCAATTAAACAATTAAACACTTACACAATTAAACCTATTCCCATCATGTAATCCCAAACTGGCTATCTTCCCCGAAAAGCATAAGCCGGTATATCCCGGATACTCCTTACTTCACCTCTTCAAAGTCGACATCGGTTACTTCCTGGTCGCCGCCTTTTTTCCCACTATCCGACGGGCCTCCTTGTGGTCCGGCTTGCTGCTGGGCATTCTGGGCCTGCTGGCTGGCATTGTACATTTCCTGTGATGCTGCCTGCCATACCTGGTTCAGCTCGGCTGTGGCTTTGTCGATGGCTGCTATATCCTGGTTCTTATGTGCTTCTTTCAGTGAAGCAAGAGCCTTTTCAATCGGAGCTTTTTTGTCAGCCGGTATTTTATCGCCAAACTCCTTCAGCTGTTTTTCAGTCTGGAAGATCATGCTGTCGGCAGCATTTAACTTGTCGACTCTTTCACGTGCAGCTTTGTCGGACGACTCGTTTGCTTTGGCTTCCTCACGCATCCGTTTGATCTCTTCATCGGTAAGTCCTGAAGATGCTTCGATACGGATACTCTGGGTTTTACCTGTTCCTTTATCCTTAGCCGATACATGCAGGATACCATTAGCATCGATATCGAATGTTACTTCGATTTGCGGAATGCCACGCGGGGCAGGCGGGATGCCATCGAGGTGGAAACGTCCGATCGTTTTATTACCTGCGGCCATTGGCCGTTCGCCCTGCAGTACATGTATTTCGACCGACGGCTGGTTATCGGCTGCAGTAGTGAATGTCTCTGTCTTCTTGGTCGGTATTGTTGTATTTGCTTCAATCAGTTTTGTCATTACGGCACCCATCGTTTCGATACCAAGCGAAAGGGGAGTAACGTCAAGTAACAGCACATCTTTCACTTCACCGGTCAGGACGCCGCCCTGGATAGCAGCTCCAACAGCAACTACCTCATCGGGGTTAACACCTTTCGAAGGTTTCTTATTAAAAAATTTCTCAACAAGCTCCTGGATAGCTGGAATACGGGTTGATCCTCCTACAAGAATTACTTCGTTGATATCAGAGGTAGTCATGCCTGCATCTTTCAATGCTTTCTTACAGGGTTCTATGGTTGCCTGTATGAGCTTGTCGCATAGTTGTTCAAACTGTGCGCGAGTAAGCGTTTTCACCAGGTGCTTTGGAATACCGTCGACAGGCATGATGTATGGCAAATTGATCTCCGTCTGTGTTGAACTGGAAAGTTCTATTTTTGCCTTTTCGGCAGCTTCTTTCAGGCGTTGAAGTGCCATAGGATCCTTCCTCAGGTCGATGCCTTCTTCTTTCTTGAATTCGTCGGCCAGCCATTCGATAATCATCTGGTCGAAGTCATCACCACCAAGGTGGGTATCGCCGTTGGTCGATTTTACTTCGAAAACACCATCGCCAAGTTCCAGTATAGAAATATCAAAAGTACCTCCTCCCAGGTCAAACACGGCTATCTTAAGATCTTTATCTTTCTTGTCGAGTCCATATGCCAGCGATGCGGCAGTAGGTTCGTTGATAATTCTCCTGACATTCAGTCCGGCGATTTCCCCGGCCTCTTTTGTAGCCTGACGTTGCGAGTCACTGAAATAGGCAGGTACAGTAATTACAGCGTCGGTAACTTCCTGTCCAAGATAATCTTCAGCCGTCTTCTTCATTTTCTGAAGAATAATAGCAGAGATCTCCTGCGGTGTATAGTTGCGATCGTCGATCTGAACCCTCGGAGTATTGTTATCGCCTTTAATGACCTTAAAAGGTACACGGGCGGTTTCCTTTTGGGTATTATCGAAGGTCTCACCCATAAAACGTTTAATAGAATAAACGGTCTTTTTCGGATTGGTAATAGCCTGCCGTTTTGCCGGATCACCTACCTTGCGTTCACCATTTTCAACAAAAGCTACCATTGAAGGAGTGGTTCGTTTACCTTCGCTGTTGGGAATAACAACCGGCTCATTGCCTTCCATTACAGCAACGCAGCTATTCGTAGTGCCTAAATCGATTCCTATAATTTTACCCATGTTATTCTGTATTTTATATTAATATTGGATTTCTTTTTTTTTTGATCTTTTTCAATCATTATGCCATTGACCAACGGTTACCATTTTTTGCCAGATATTACAGAAATTTTTAATTCAGGAAGAACAATTATGACAAAACGACAGGATTCATTTCATGTTAACATAAAGAAAAAACGCTCTGTCAGTTTTTTGGAAGATGGATCTCAGGTTTAATGTTTCAAGAATGGTTAAATCCCCGCAATTTTATTGCGGCAACTTTAGT
>CAZWIU010000126.1:0-10932 GCA_964634105.1 uncultured Bacteroidales bacterium
CCATAGAAGATACATGGTATGGTAAATTCAGGTACAATTACGGATAATCATATTAAGATAAATTGTTTCGTGTTTTCATTATAGAAATAAATATAGCCGATCTTACTGTCGGTGAGTTTTATAGCCTCTTCAAGGGCATAATCAAGTAACTCCTGTATTGAACTTGTGGAGTATTGCGAGATCTTTAATAAACTTTCAAGACGCACATAATGGAATTCAATTTCTTTTTTTTGTGTTTTTACAAGTTGCTCACTCTTCTCAGCTTCCTGTTTTGCTGTCAATAACAATTTTTCGTTCTTCAGCAATTCGTCTAAAACCGGGTTGCTGATTTTTATAATCAGATACGATAGTAGTACTACCAACAGCGAAGCAAGGAAGAATACGATCAGGGTTGAAATAATATAGGGTTTGTTCACCTCCTGTACCGGAATTTTGGCGACAATCCCCCAATTAAGTTCCTCAACGAAAGTATAAGCAGCATAGACCTTTATCCCTTGGTAATCTTTCCCGGTCATATAACCGGTTTCGTTATTTAATGCTTTTTGCATTGGGGTGGCCATCGAAATATTTCCAGCGATCTTGTGAATTTCCGTTTTCCTGGAAATAATAAATTCGATGCTGTCGTTTACTGAACGGGCAATCACTATTTCGCCATCTTTACCAAGTATTGCACCATAATTTCTTACCAGTCTTAGGTGAGAAATTACTTCCTGTTCTTTTTTACCGAATTCACTTGCCAGTATTTGAATAGTTGCTTTTTCGTACTTAATAATATCGGTTAACCGGTTGTACAGATCCTGCTTTGCATTTTTGTATAATAACCAGATGGATGCAAAGGCTATCAGGAAAGCTACAAGAGCAGTGGATACAGTTATAACTAAAATTTTTTTATGCCTGAAAATGGAAGTCATAGCCTGTTACAATGAAATGATTTTCCCCGTTTTGTTCAATAAGTATATTCAAATATTCCTACCTGGTAGTCGATTGGAAAAGGCAATATTTAAATTAGCCTTTTTTTTATTGAAAAGCAAACCCTTTCGTGCTTTCACAATAAAAAATATGCAATGAAAATAAGGGATGGCTTACATACTGAAACCCCTTACTATGTATTGGTCCATTGCATTTTCATCCCCGGAATAATAATATTACAGGTATTGCCTTTTCATAATATATTACGGGCTTAATTTTTTGTTGATGTCTTCGGATTGCAACTAATATGAATTTAGAATGTCTTTAATGCTATATGTTAAAAGTGATTAATAATGAGATTAAAAGTAATTTTTGTCATAATTGCCGTATCGAATGCAATAGCATTTTCATTAAAGGCTCAACTATTTACACAAGTTATTCGCGGACAAGTAATCGACATTGAATCACAAGTACCCCTTCCTTTCGCAACGATTACCGTAATTACACCAGATACATCATTAAAGGCAATAGCAGATAATGATGGAAATTTCCGCCTGGAAAAAGTTCCTGTGGGACGGCATAATATGCAAGTAACATATACCGGTTACGAGACCCAGGTAATTCCCGAACTGCTGGTTTCCACAGGAAAGGAAATTGTGTTGACAATAAAGATGAAAGAACAGGTTGCCGAGCTGAAAGAAGTAGTAGTTGAATCCTATGTAAAAAAGGATAAGCCGCTCAATAGCATGGCTACGGTTAGTGCACGCACCTTTTCAGTCGAAGAAGCCCGGCGTTATGCAGGTGGTTACGACGACCCCGGCAGGCTTGTTTCTTCATTCGCCGGCATTACCACCGATAATCTTCGCGATAATACCATTATCATACGGGGTAATTCGCCCAAAGGTCTACTATGGAGACTTGAAGGTATTGAGATTCCTAATCCAAACCATTTCGCCAACCTGTCGACCTTCGGGGGTGGTGGTGTGTCAGCATTAAGCGCACTGGTTGTCGGTAATTCCGATTTCTATACAGGGGCATTTCCTGCTGAATATGGCAATGCAGTTTCCGGTGTTTTTGACATCAAATTGCGTTCGGGCAATAACGAGCAGTATGAACATGCTTTTCAGTTGGGTACTATGGGAGTTGATATTTCTTCCGAAGGGCCCCTGGAGAAAAGTTCCGGTGCTTCCTACCTGTTCAATTACCGCTATTCAACCATGGGACTCGTAAAATATGTATTCCCGGAGGAAATCAAGGATTTTATCCCGGCATACCAGGACCTGCTTCTTAAAATCAATGTGCCAACAAAAAAAATGGGAGTATTTTCTCTGTGGGGGCTGGCATCCGACGACGGCCAAAAATGGAAAGCGGAGCAGGACTCAGCACAGTGGGAAATGGCCGATGACAGGATGGATGGTCATTTCACACAACGCGTGGGAGGTGTAGGTATTAACCATCGTATTATTCTTAAACAAAGCGCTTACCTGAATACGTCGGTTGCATTAACAGGTGACTATATGAAGTACGAAGGAGGAATTTTAGGTTACGATCTGTCACGCTATGATAATGAATATATAAATGCCCGCAACTATAAATACTCTTTCACCAGCATATACAACCGGAAATATAGTGCACAACATACGAACCGGACCGGATTTGTCATTGATAATATGCACTATAATACAATATTGAAGTATGCTCCTGTGTATGATCAGGGACTGCTTACCATAGCGGATGAACAGGATGCATCAAACATGCTACAGGTATTTTCGCAGTCAAAATTTGACTTGTCGGATCGGTTTGAGATGAATGCAGGAGTACATGCCCATTACTTCGACCTGAATCGTGAGTTTGTCATCGAACCCAGGGTCGGATTAACCTTTGCAATGAATAAAGCACAATCGTTGAGTATAGCCTACGGAAAGCATTCGAGGCTGGAGCCTCTGACATTATATTTTGCGAAGGTTACTAATGGTACAGGAACAGCTCAGCCCAACAAAGATCTGAAGGTGATGAAAGCACATCATTTGGTGCTGGCATATGATATTAGCCTGAATCCGGACCTGCGTTTGAAAATAGAACCGTATATCCAGTTCTTGTATGATATTCCAGTTATTCCCGACAGTAATTTCTCAGTATTAAGCATGGAAGCTGACTGGTATTTTAACCAGGAGCTGATCAACACCGGCACTGGAACAAACAAGGGAATCGATTTAACACTGGAACGCTTTCTTAAGAACGGTTATTACTTTTTATTTACGGCATCCTTATTTGATTCAAAATACAAGGGCGACGACGGCATTGAACGCAATACCCGTTTCAACACACGCTATGCAGTAAATTTACTATACGGAAAAGAATGGACGCTGGGATCGCAGCATAATAAGATACTGGGTGTTAATGCCCGGGTGAATTTTCTGGGTGGAAAACGTACCTCTCCCGTCGATGATGAGCAGTCTGCATTAACCAGGGATGTTGTATATGATTATTCAAAATTATATGAAGACCAGGAACCGGGTACCTATTTTGTAAGCGCCACACTCAATTACAGGATAAATAAAATGAAGCATTCCGGTATTTGGTCATTGCAGGTCATTAATCTGTTCCTTACAAAAGAAAACTATGGATTATTCTATAATTATAAAACTAATCGTGTAGAGCGATGGGAATTCGCTGTTATGGTTCCAAATATCAGCTATCGAATTGAATTTTAAACAGGGAACCGGTTTATAAACTATGTATCCTTCACAGTATTTCACTATATATACTCCCGTTTCAATCTTTATGCTGTTGATAGTGTAAAAACCATAATGATGCGAAATAAGCTGGGCAATAACCGGAAGGGAAATTTTCTATTCTTTCAATTAAGCGTTTTAAAAATACGTTATCAGATTGTACCTTTCTTTCTGATAAAATTTCCCATGCAGATATTTATTTAAAAAATTGCAAGCATATTAACAGTGTCATCAATAATGCTAAGGAAAGCATTGCAGGAGAAATTACTCAGTCCAGTTTTAATAGGACATGGATATAAGGACATAATAGCGCGTTAATGTTCAAAAAGAAATCGTTGGAGATACTTATTTTCCAATTGGATTTATTAATTTTCTGATGCATTAAAAACTAAAGATAAATGAAAACAAACGTAATAATGGCTGTACTTTTCGTATGTGTAACAACGATGTCACTTTATTCACAAACATATAGTCCGGCCGATTCGATAGCCCTCCTGGAAATTGATGCCGCTTGTGATGCATCCAATCAGCTGAACTGGAATATTGAACCAAACCCGGCTGACTGGACAGGGGTAACCTGGAACAACAGTACTCCAAAGCGTGTAAACTGGCTTGAGATAAACAATAAATCATTAACCGGTATTCTGGATGTGACGTCTCTGAGTGAAATGACTGAATTATGGTGTTATGGCAATCAATTGACAGGCCTTTCACTATCAGGCCTTACTAATCTCTGGAGACTGATGTGCCGCGACAATCAACTGACCGGTATTGATGTATCTTCCCTGACAGGCCTGGAAGAACTGTATTGTGACAAAAATCAGATAGATAGCCTGGATGTATCGTCTGTCCCCGGGATAGAATACCTGACATGTTCTCACAACCTCTTAACAAGTTTGAATTTTTCAGGTCTGACAGGCTTATTGGAATTGGATTGTTCATACAACCTTCTGGACACGTTGGTTATCTCTGAAAATGCGGATCTAACATCACTTAATTGTTCAAATAATCTGTTGGCCAGCCTTACAGTAATTAATGCCCCCTCACTAGTCACCTTAAATTGCGCTAATAACCTGCTAGAATCGTTGAACTTAACAAACCTTGGAAGTCTTGTGATTTTGTATTGTAATTCGAATCGATTGACAAGTCTGGAATTATCAGGCCTTAACAATCTGACAACGCTATTCTGCAACTATAATCAGTTTACCAGTCTGAATGTTAAAAATCTGCCAGCCCTCACAAATTTGTACTGTCATGGCAATCAGCTTACCAGTTTCGATGTATCGTCTATGACTTCACTGACGGAACTGAGTTGTCATTCTAATCAATTAACCAGCCTGAACCTGAGTGGGTGCACCAATATGGTAACATTGTATTGTTGTTATAACAAGTTGAGTAGTCTGGACCTAACTGGCTTATCCAGCCTCACAACACTTTTTGCAAATAATAATCAGTTCACAAATTATGATTTTTCTTCCCTGACCAACGTTACCAGCCTTACCTGCTATAAAAATAAACTGCCTCTCTCATCACTTGCTACAGCCCTGCATATTGATAATGTGTATTACGAGCCGATGGATACCATATTCTCACCCCTTACACTTGCCGGAACATACCTGATCGATTATTCCGGTGAGGCACAGATCCAGGATTCTGTAACAACTTTTACTTTTTATAAAGATGACTTACAGGTCGACATAAATAACACCGGATTGTATACAACGAGTGGTCCGGGGGTTTATTATTGCATGATGAACAACGGATATTTTCCGGGCCTGGTGCTCACAACAGCAAAAACTACTATAACAGACGAAGCAGCAACTTTATCGGTATCGCCGGCAGAAATTTATCTGGATGCAGCTGAAAACAATTCAGGTATATTTACTATTGCTTCCAACACGGCATGGACAATTTCCGATCCGGAATCGTGGCTGACAACGAATCTCTCCTCCGGTATACTCGATGACACTATTACCGTTACGGCCACAGCTAATCCTGATTTTACATCACGTTCTGCCATTGTAACCATTTCTTCCGGGGGTCTTGATTCAGAAATAGTTACTGTAACACAGGCAGGTAATCAGCCGATAGCAATATCTCAGGAAATTAATACCGGTATCAGTATTTATCCCAATCCTGTCGATGATATTATAACTTTAATAGTTGCACAGGAGGTTTTACCTGAGGCTATAACTATATTCAATTCAACTGGTACACAACTCATGCAATTAAAAACTATAGGTAAAAGAAATGAAATTGATCTCGCTGGCTTTAATCCAGGTATTTATATTCTGAGAATAGTGACTTCAGGTAATGTAATCGATAAAAAAATAGTTAAATACTGATATTTTAGTGATTATAAATTTCAGATTAGCTGAAATATAAACAAGAACTCACCTGTATGGTGTTTCAGTTACCGACAGCTGTCAATCTTGTTATTTAAAGTTTATACAGTTGCAGGGAAAGCTGGTTACCCTTCAACGACTAAAGTAGCCTTTAGCTGCCAGGATTGGCAGAAACAGATGTGTATTTTTATCCTGTTGAATTGGTCCCCCAGCCATAATATACTCTATTAGGGACCAACAGATCCTTATCAATTAACAGGCTACCCTGATATAGTTAGAAATAAAGTATCAGAATGAGTTTATAATAAACTTATATTTTGTATCTTAGGAATAGATGAGAGAGACTATCTAAGTGTTTCATTATGGGTGGGTTAAAATGGATGCATATTTAAACTTTATGCAAAGGGGATGGGGTCTTCGATATAAAGCTTGCCTGTCAATTTGTTTCATATGCTGTGTTAATCTGATTGGCTTTGTTTGTTCAGCCCAATATGAGCAAATAATATTTGATCATATCAATACGCAGGACGGACTTTCACAATCAACAGTTAACTATATTCTGCAGGACAGGAACGGATTCCTCTGGTTTGCCACCTACAATGGCCTGAATAAATATGATGGCTATTCCTTTAAAGTATATCGCAAGAATGTTAAGGACAAGTCCAGTATCAGCAGTAACGATATCGTGAATATTTTCGAGGATAGAGAAGGATATCTCTGGATAACCAATTTAAGCACAGGCCTGGACAGGTTCGATCCTGAAACGGAAACATTCAGGAATTTCAGTCATGACCCGGATGACCCCGGGAGCATCAGCAGCAATGATATCTTTTACGTAACTCAAGATACGAAGGGTACTGTCTGGGTCTGTGCCGGAAATGCCTTGAATCGCTTCGTGAGTTCCGAAGATAACGCAACCAAACGCGATTATTTTGAAAAGTACATAAACCCCTTACCCTCCGACCTGATCAGGTGTGTCTTTGAAACCCGTGAGGGTCGGCTGTTTATTTTTTCCAACGAGTTATACTATTTTGATGCAACGAATAAAAGAATAGTAAATACCGGTGTTGCGTTAGAAAATACGGCAATAACCTCCGTCGTTAAAGATAGTGATGATAATGTGCTGATAGGAACGATCCTGAACGGTATCATAAGGCTGGATTATAACAGTACAACGAAGACATACCAGCGGGTAGATCCGGGAATCATCAACGTCACCCCAAATAACCGGAATTATCTGTTTGTTGATCATAATCATCATTTATGGATTGGGACAGAACTGGAGGGACTATACCGCTATAAGCCTGAGACTAACCTCCTGGAACACTTTCTGCCGGATGAAATGGATGACAGAACCATCAGGGACCGTACGATCTATTCAATTTACGAAGATAATACAGGAGTACTTTGGATCGGGACCTTCAGCCAGGGGTTGAATAAATACGATTTCTACCGCAAACCGTTCCTCCATTTCAGGAAAATTCCTTACAAAAAGAACTCACTTAGTGGCGATGTAATATCTTCCATTCATGGAATTAATCCAAAGGAGCTCTGGGTGGGAATAGATGTCGGGGGAGGGGTCGACAGGCTCATATTTTCCGGAGATCAGGAACCGAAAATAATCCGTTACATGTACGATCCTGACGATCCGAATACAATCGGAGGCAACAGCACTTTATGTCTCGTTCAGCGCCGGAATGGCGAAGTATGGGTAGGCAGCGGAGGGGGTGTAATTTCAAGGATCCGGCCCGAACCGGCATTTAGCAGCAGGAAGCCTGACATAAAAAGATACCAGTTTGACCGATGGACTTTTGCCATTTATGAAGACAGCGACGGCATATTATGGGGTGGAACCTGGGAAAGTGGCTTATGGCGATATAACGATAACACCGGTCAATTTGACTTTTTCCTGCCTGATCCCGGCAACCCGTTTAGTTTAAGTGATAATATTATATGGTCAATAGGGGAGGACAAACTTAAAAATATCTGGATAGGTGGGCATGGCAACGGGGTGAATATAATTACTGCTGATGAAAAGAGAAAATCGTCGCCAAAGTTTATCCACTTTAAACACGAAGTGAACAATCCGGGCAGTCTGAGTAATAATACTGTCAGTGCATTTTGCCAGGCCCATGACGGTACATTCTGGATTTGTACTCACGGAGGCCTGAACAAAGTACTTAATTCTGATGAGACCACGGCCACATTTAACAATTTCCCACAGCTTATTTTCGAATCCTATCATATTGCAAATGGACTTCCCAGCGAAGGAATCGTTGGTATTGCAGAAGACAATGACAATATTATATGGTTAAGTACAACCAACGGCATATCAAAATTCGATCCTCGGTCAGGGAAATTCGTCAACTACTCTGAAAACCACGGATTGCAAAGCAATGAATTCTGGCATAATGCATATTTTAAAGATGGCAACGGAATGATCTATTTCGGAGGGAAGAATGGATTCAACGCATTCTATCCCGAAAAGATAGTTCCAAATCCTTTTTTACCTGAGGTGGTGCTGACTGAGCTTAAATTATTCAATGAGACTGTTTCTGTAGGCGACACCATAAACGACCAGGTTGTACTGAAAAAGCCAGTTTATAAAACCAGCGAAATAGTGCTTTCTCATAAAAATAATATCATCACACTTCAGTTTGCTGCCCTTCACTATGCTCAGCCTTCACAGAACAACTATGCCTATTACCTTGAGGGATTTGAACATGACTGGAATTATTCGGGCAACCGGCGATCGGCAACATATACTAATCTCGATCCCGGAAAATATATCTTCAGGGTTAAAGCTTCGAATAACGATGGAATATGGTCCGAAAAGGAAATTGCATTAAAGATCATCATCACACCGCCCTGGTGGAAATCGCTGTTTGTGAAAATTTCTGCTCCCGTCATTCTGGTCCTTCTCGTTATAGGGATATTCAGAATTCGCCTCAGCATATTGGAACATCAAAAAAAGGTCCTGCAGCAAACAGTCGTCAAACGTACCGGTGAACTGCAGGAGCTAAATACACTGCTGGAAGAACGACAGGAAGAGATACTCATTCAGAACGAGGAACTCATGCTTCATCGTAATAATCTTGAGGAAATGATTAAGGAACGGACATCCGAACTGGAACGTGCAAAACAAAAAGCAGAAGAATCCGACCGGTTGAAATCAGCTTTTCTGGCGAATATGAGTCATGAGATCAGAACTCCGATGAATGCCATCCTTGGGTTCTCAAACTTGTTGAATGATAAAGAATTCAGCGAGAGCGAAAGGGATAGTTTTATCAGTATGATTAATTCAAATGGGGAAGCGCTCATGGTCCTGATCAACGATATCCTGGATATTTCAATGATCGAATCCGACCAGCTGGTACTTGCTCCTCAGTACTTCGATGTGAATACCGTCCTTGTTGAACTGGAGGAATATTGCAGATTGAAAAATGAACATGCACTGACCATCGAATTTGTCAATAGGAAGGAAGATCAACTGATGCTATATGTTGATCCTTTTCGGTTTCGCCAGGTGATGAGTAACCTGCTGAGTAACGCATTGAAATATACCAATGAAGGATTTATCAGGTTTGGGTATGAGCAGGGTGATCATGAAATCCGTTTTTTTGTATCTGATTCAGGAATTGGCATTGATCCGGCATACCAACAAAGCATTTTCGAATACTTTTATAAGATTGATCCCGATCCCGATCATGTATACAGGGGAACAGGTATAGGTTTAGCAATCTGTAAAAAACTCGTTGAGCTGTTAAACGGGAAAATTTGGTTTGAGTCTCAACCGGGTTCCGGATCTACTTTTTATTTTACTATCCCGTATGAATCTGATCAGCATAATGCAGACACAGACAAACATGCAGGGAAACAACATCCCACAATATCCCTGGAAAATATCTTTTTCGTGATCGCTGAAGATGAGCCAACCAACTACAAGGTATTAATTAATATGCTGCATATTTCGGACGATAAACATTTCTGGGCAAGGAACGGGCAAGAGGCAGTTGATTATATCAACAGGCTGACACATTATAAGAACATAATCGTCTTGATGGATATTAAAATGCCCCGGATGAATGGTTATGAGGCCATGAAAGAAATAAAGAAGATCAGTAGAGATATTCCCGTAATTGCCGTAACTGCCTTTGCTATGAAGCACGACCGTGATAGTATTTTAGCAAAAGGATTTGACGATTACCTGGCAAAACCTATAACGGCTAAAAAATTAAAAGAGATCATTGCCCCCTTCATTACTAATCCGGCGTAAGAACGGTTCCATTATGCTGCTGTCAGATTCGCTGCATCCATGAGCGCAATATAGGTTTAACACATTCAAGAATATTTGCTTAACTTCTTTCTTGTAAATTTTATTCCTAATCACTTTTGTCTGGTTAAATTCAACATTTTTATATTCTGTACCTGCGGTACTTTCTTTTAGCCTCGTCAGAGATTAATTTTCTTTAAAAAAATTCACATGCAAAAATTTTGGCACCTCAGGCGGCGATATGTCTCTATAAGCTGTAAATTCATCGGTTTTAAAATTCTAAAATATCTTAATCGGACAGTGGTGGTTTCTTTTTATTTGTTTGCATGATGTTACCCCGACTAACCGGGTAATTTTAAACGATGAATATATGAAAACGCCTGATATATTTTCATTAAAAATAACCTGGATAGTATTGACAATCTGTTTGGCAAACTGTAACAGAGATGTGGAAATATCATTGGGAACAGCCAAAATTTTTGAAGTCCGGCATAAGACTGTCCCTGCCGGCAGAAACGTTATTATAGGGGAGAACTTAACTTACAGGGTTCTATTTCGGGACACAAACTCTTCATGATTGCCTGATCGTTTAATAACTTAATCTGCCTTGAATAATTAGCCTGATTAATTCATAAACTTTAAAAATCGGCAAATTTGTATTTCATTCTTT
>CAZWIU010000127.1:0-10637 GCA_964634105.1 uncultured Bacteroidales bacterium
TTGTAATACAAACATTTATCTACTTTGAAATAAAAAATCAGCAAACCCTAAATTACATTTTATTAAAAAGTCGGATATTTCGCAGTGACGTTAATTAGAAACAAAAAGGTCTCCTGTGTTCGGATTATAGTAGGCTTTATATTCTTTTAGTGCCCATCTGGCAGGACTATTAAGTGTTGGGACACCCATACTGGGGAAAACATATTGTGAGCTGCATACCGGACAAACTGCGATACCATTTATTTCCGATAATTCTACAGCAACATTGTCAGGGAGATCGTAGGGACAAGTACAGTCAAAAGCATAAAACTCATTGAATCCTGCATTATAGATAATAATTCCATTATCGTTATAACCAAGGCTGAGATAGCCAATGTCCGAACTATGAATTATTCCTGCGCTTCCCTGTGTTTGCAAATAAAAGAATTCAGGATCGTACACCAGGTTTATTGAAAAATCAACGTTGATATCAGGAATAGGATGATCATCATTATTTCCACATGAAGAAAAAATATAAATAAAAAAGAGAGGAATCGTAAAAAAATGTATTTTTGAATTTCTCATAAGCAATTTCTGTTCAAAGATACATAATAACGAATTGGTAAGTTAATATAGTCTCCAGGTAATTAGAAAATCATAAATACAGCGATATGAATTTTGCCGACGGCAACAATTATATTGATATTATTGTGTACATCATCATAATGGTGGTAGGTTTAATAGCCAGCGCCTATCGTAATTATTCAAAAAAGAGGGGTATTGAAAGTCAGCCGCATGATGATGGCGTTCCCGGATTTCCTGAAATTGAATTTGAGCCTGTTTTTGATGAACCTGTATTAGACGAGCCTGTTATTGTTGATACCCTGTCACCGATACCTGAAACAGTGAGAGAAACAGAACCGGTTTCTGATCTTGATACGACAGAATCGATTGAGGAAGTTGTCAGTTTGGATAGCGCTACATTATCAGATGCACCCGAAAAAGAAGGACAAGCTGTTTTTTTTGATACCTCCAGCAGGATATTTTCAGCGAATTTCGATGAACTGGAGCATAGTCAGATCGAAAGTCAGCAATTTCAAAAGAGTATTGCCAATGATGAAATTGGAAGCATGGTTGAAGAAGAGGTTGAAACAGAATTTGATCTGAAGGATGCTGTAATCTATTCGGAGATACTGCTAAATAAATATATTAGTAAGAGCTATTAATCAGGCACATATGCTTATTACACGTGATTAATATTTAAATATTTTATTATCTTTGGACGGAAAAGAGTTCCGGAAGTATACGGAATTCTTTTTGTTTTATAATCTGTCAAATTATGCTGGGAGGAATAACAATGCCTAAGATTTCTTATGTTACTGAAGAGGGAATGCAGAAACTCAAGGATGAGCTTGAGCATTTAATGAATATCGAACGACCCTCGATTTCTAAGCTGATTGCTGATGCTCGCGATAAAGGTGATTTGACTGAGAACGCAGAATATGATGCAGCAAAAGAAGCACAAAGCATGCTGGAGATGAAAATTATTAAACTTCAGGAAACAATTGCTAATTCAAGGATACTTGATGAGTCAAAAATTGACACGAGCAGAGTGCAGATACTCAATAAGGTTACGATCCGTAACAAAAAGAATAATACTACAATGGTTTATACCATTGTTTCGGAAAGCGAAGCGGATTTAAAAGCTGGTAAAATATCAGTGAATACGCCCATTGCAAAAGGATTACTTGGGAAAAAGGTTGGCGATGTTGTCGAAATTAATGTGCCCTCCGGCATGATCCCATTTGAAATCGTCGAGATCAGTCGTTGACTTAACATGTTGAAACTAATTCAAAAAATCGGATAATCATGTCAACAATATTTTCCCGGATAATAAAAGGAGAAATCCCTTGTTATAAAATTGCAGAGGAAGAGAATTACCTGGCATTCCTGGATATAAATCCACTGGCTAAAGGACACACGCTTGTTATACCAAAGGTGGAAGTAGATTATATTTTTGATCTGGATGAAAAGCTATATATCGGATTAAATGTATTCGCCAGAAAAATAGCGAAAGCAATTGATAAATCGGTTACGTGTAAGAAAGTCGGAATGGCAGTCATTGGTTTAGAGGTGGCACATGCACATATTCATCTTGTTCCGCTGAATAACCTCGGCGATCTTAACTTTGCAAATCCGAAGTTGAACCTTTCACCGGATGAATTTAAGGAAATTGCTGCCACTATCAGCTCGCACCTGGGGGAATAAGTTACACCCAAAAATCTGATATTCAATATAATAATTCTTTGTGAGGAATATTTTTATTCCTGCATTAGGGTATATACTGCAAAACGTGTGATACTGCTGTAAACAATAAACAGATATTATTCACTAAAAATAGCAATATCATGAAAACGTTAAAAAACACTTTTGCAGGCATATTTCTTAGTACAATTTTATTTCTTCAGGGTTGTACCGAGAATGGATTTGGCCCCGACAGAAAAGACTCAGGTATTCTTCCCGGTCGATTCAGGATAGACATTCCAAGCGCTATGAGCAATCAGGATGCCTTGAAAAATTCTGAATTAAAGTCGGCCGAAAAATCAGCAACTGACACCCTGAATGGTAATGAAATCTATACTCATCTCTGTTTCTTTATTGCTGTGGGCGAAGAAGCAGCAGAAATAGTAGAGAATATCATGTTAGCCATTGCACTTTATGATATCGATGAACCAATGTCATTAAGTTTTACCAGTGATGAAGATAACAGGGTAAAAAATCTTACAGTGATTGAGAATTCTGAGTATGCGGATAGAGCCTGGGAATACCAGCTGACCATAACGGATGCTGAATCGGAGGGAAACATTGACGGAGGGAAAGCGCTTCAGGTATTTTGGAACACCCGGCCGGTAGAAGGAATTGCGGTAATTCGCCCTTACCACATGGATCGTAGCAGGAATGTTGAATGGCTCGATGCAATGTTCCGGATCGAATATTCCGAAGCAGGGACTGCTGCATATGAAACCTATATGATTGTTGAAGTTGCCGGAATGCCAATGCCGGATCCTAGAATCGACAGGTTCGCTTTAAACAGCATGAAAATGTATGTTGGAAAGCAGGGCGACAGAATTGATGTGTTTGGTAATTCAGATCACCCCAATGCACAGTTTTTTACAGATCAAACAGGATTTAGCTGGTCGTTCGTTGCATCCGGATTTGACAGTCAGAATATAGCTGTTGCCGAAGTAGGTCTTCCTCCCAGTAATCTTGACCAAAGTGACCGCAATGTATTGCTCAAAGAGTATTCGATAAAGAACGTGCTGACAGAGCAAATAAATGAATGGTTTGTCGATCACTTTGGAATCCATCCTGATAGCAGCGACCTGGCATCTTATCTCAAGAATGCTGATGCTCCGGGCTTTTTTGCAGATAGAGGTTTCATACAGGGTGGAGTAGCTCCGGGCGACGAATATAACGACCTCGTAAACACAATCAATCAGCTTTCGCCGTTTAATCCAAAATCAGTTAATGAGCTGGAAATAAATTTCAAATAGATTTCAACTATATTTCAATAGGATTATAATAACAGGGTGAAACCAGGAGTTCACCCTGTTTTCTTACTTAATGCTTTAAGAAGAATTTCGGAATTAATAAGTTATCCCCAAAACTGGGAGTCAACAATGCCTTTTCCCATTTGGATAAAAGGTCTACCCATGCTATATGCAGAAACTCTCTTTACAATATTACCTAAAGATTGTTTGGGCTTAACCTGCTGATTACTTTCTCCCCTGGAATCAACTGCTTCCATACCTACAAAACTTTAAAAATTATACAGTGGCACTAATTTCTTTATAATATACGTAACAACTGCGTTCAAGTTATTAACAGGCAGATGAAAAAAAAGTTCAAATAGTTGCGTCCGACAGATAATTTTTTATTGAGGATAAAAGAATTAATAAGAAATCGGACAGGATAGTACGACATTACGTTTTTATTAAGAGACTGGCTAAAATTATTATATTATGCAAATTATCAGCTATTTACATTTGAATTTGACAATCACATTCACTTAAAGACCTTATAAATCTGGTGAAATCATTGTGTCCCGAATCATTCCGGATGGTGCCTTTGTGGCTAACTATTTTTATGCCACCAAGGCTCAATCCCGAGTAATTCGGGACACTAAGAATACTCAAAAAATTAGACAGTCTCTAATAATTAAGATGGGTATTCAGCAGTATTAATCCTGTTATTTTAGTCATTTTAACAACAAAAAACATTTTAACCCCCAAAAGGAATCTTTTGAAACATATATACCTTATGCTTGATCCGTATTTTCATAATTCCAAATTATGATTAAACTAACTTTAGATCGAATTACTAAACTGACTTTTTAAAAAACAACCCATGAAAAGGATCATAAATTACACGCTGATTGCCTCGATTCTCGTTTTATTTTGTTGTATCTCCTGTTCGGAAGAGAAAATACTGACTATTGAAAACGGCATTGAAATTCACACTCAATCAATGAATTGCCGTATTCAGTTTTATTCCGACAACATTGTACGTGTTCTGAAATGGAAACCGGAAGCTGCTTCTGATAAAATAAGTCTTGCTGTTATAAAGAAAGAGCCCGATTCCTTGAAAGTGAATATTGTTGAGAAGAGGGACAGCATAATTCTCAGTTCGGGAAGTATCAGAATAGTTGCAGATATAAAGAAGCTGAAAGTAAGTTATTATCATCCTGCTGATGATCTCCTGATACTGGATGAAGGAGTTGCTGTTTTCTCACCGGTAAAATACAGCAGTGATTCTGCTTATTCGATCAGGCAGAATTTTGTGTTAAACACTCAGGAGGGCATTTATGGATTAGGACAGCACCAAAATGGTTACATGAACTATCGTGGAAAAACGATCACCCTTGTTCAATCAAATACCGAAGCGGTAAATCCATTCCTGATTTCTACTGCGGGATATGGCATCTTATGGGATAACTATTCGAAAACAATTTATAGTGATAATGGGGAAAGTAATGCATCGCTTTGGTCCGATGTAGCGGATAATATCGATTATTACTTTATTGCCGGTAATACAATGGATGAAGTAATATCCGGTTACCGTAAACTTACCGGAAAAGCGCCTATGTATGGCAAATGGGCATATGGTTATTGGCAAAGTAAAGAACATTACGACACACAGGCCGAACTGATGAGTGTTGCTGAAAAATACAGGAAGTTGAAAATACCTATCGATAATATGATACAGGACTGGGATTACTGGAACGGACATGCCAATTGGGGTGGTATGTTTTTCGATAAAACCCTTTTTCCGGAACCTAAAGAAATGGTAGACAGGTTGCATGCAATGAACTTTCATATGATTATTTCAATATGGCCTGCCCTGGGCCCAAATACTGAGGTATATAAAGAAATGCAGAAAAACGGTTTTTTATATGCACCAACAGGTTGGGCAGGGTTCAAGTATTACGATGCATTTAATCCTGCAGCCAACGCATTGTATTGGAAATACCTGAAATCAGGTCTTTTTTCGGTTGGCCTCGATGGTTGGTGGATTGATTCGACAGAGCCTGATATAGTTAATGCTCTTACCAAAGAATCGACCGATTACGAAATGAAAAAAGTAGGACGGAACTACCTGGGATCGTGGGCGCGGTATATGAATGCATTCTCCCTGGTTATGACAGACGACATATATAAATACTGGCGGGCAGAAACCACCGATAAGAGGGCCTATATTCTCACTCGTTCGACCTATGCAGGACAGCAACGCAATGCCGCTACTACCTGGTCGGGTGATATTGGTGCCAGCTGGCAGGTATACAAGCATCAGATAACGGCCGGAATCAATCATTGTATGTCCGGAATTCCTTATTGGACATTTGATATCGGAGCTTTTGTGCTGGGAGCCTACGACGGCGTTTTCTGTAATGGAGGCAAAGATCCGGCTTACCAGGAATTATACACACGCATGTTTCAGCTCGGTACATTCTCACCTATATTTCGTTCACATGGTTCAGAAACTCCGCGCGAAATATGGGAAATGGGCGAATACACCAACGTACTTATTAAATTCGATAACCTACGATACCGGCTTATGCCATACATCTATTCCCTGGCATGGAAAGTTACAAATGAAGATTATACGATCATGAGGGGACTACCAATGGATTTCACTGCCGATAGGGCAACCTATACTATTGGTGATCAGTTTATGTTTGGGCCCTCAATAATGGTTTGTCCGGTTACAGAATATATGTACCACCGTCCGCCGGAATCAAGCATACTGATCGGACATGAATTCTTCAAAACGAACGATGGGAAACCAGGTCTTAAAGCCAGCTATTATAAAGACAATAAATACAAGATTCTTTCAAAAGAGAAAATTGATCCGAATATCAATATCTTCTGGTATACGGGGCGGCCCGATTATGTGACAGATTCGATGTATGCAATACACTGGGAAGGCAAACTGGTACCTAAAGAAACAGGCAAATACCAGTTCCATCTTAAGTGTTTTGATGCAAAGCGAATAATTCTTAACGGGGACACTCTGAAGATGATCTATACCAGCGTTGAACAATATACCGAAATGTTGAATCTTGAAGCTGGAAAAGAATATACATTTATTCTTGAAACTGAGAATAATTCGACAGGAGCTTCGCGAATGCAGTTATACTGGAAAACACCTTCCATTTTTGCCAGCGAAAAGAAAATTGAAAAGAGAGAAAAATCGCGTACAGTCTATCTTCCGCAAGGGACAACCTGGATCGACTTCTGGACAGGGAAAACGTTTGAAGGTGGACAAACCCTGAATTGCCATGCTCCTATTGAGATCATCCCAATCATGGTGAAAGCAGGATCCATCATTCCCATGGGCCCCTTTGTTCAGTATGCTGCCGAAAAACCTGAAGCACCTGTTGAGCTTCGGATATACCCGGGAGCCGATGGCATGTTCACACTCTATGAGGATGAGAACGATAATTACAATTATGAGAAAGGACAGTACGCAACGATCAATTTTACCTGGAACGATGCTGAGCGCAAACTTACTATCGGTCAGCGGAAGGGAGAATTTCCGGGAATGATTAAGAATAGGACATTTAATGTTGTTGTCGTTAAAGAAAAAAGCGGCTGTGGTATCGAAATCACTGTAAAACCGGATAAAACGGTTGATTACTCGGGAGGACAACAGGTTATTATTCTATAGTGAGGTAAGGGTACACAGGTAAATCAGAAAGCATACATGGTAAAAGTACAGTCAGCATTTTTATATAGCAGGGATGATAAGCCAACATAAAAAACCCTATTTTTGTTTTGCAGTGCCATGGGAATTATTATATGAATCAGGAAAATAGGGATCATAGCAGGAAATTGATATTTAAAAGTATCTTTCTGCAGGCTTTACGGATCATTAGGACACTGATTATTCTATTCTTTGCTGTTACAATCTATTTTGCCGTAAGTCTTTCTGCTTTTCGGCCACAGCATACACCTCTGATGGTCAAGCGATATTTCGAATACAAGCGTAAGAATAGCAATATTGAATACAAGCACAACTGGGTGCCTCTTGAGAAGATATCTCCACATCTTATACAGGCTGTTATTGCATCGGAAGACAACCGGTTTACCGAGCATTTCGGACTCGATTTCGGAGCTATTGAGAAAGCCCGCGACTTTAATAAGAAACATACCAGGCGAAAAAGGGGGGCCAGTACGATTAGTCAGCAGACTGCGAAGAATATATTCCTTTGGCCGGCACGAACCTATTTGCGTAAAGGCTTTGAGGTCTATTTTACCCTATTGATAGAGACCTTCTGGAGCAAAAGACGAATCATGGAAGTGTACCTCAATATGATCGAGATGGGACCGGGTATTTATGGAGCCGAAGCCGCTGCACAGCAATACTTCCATAAATCTGCATCGAAACTGACACGAGGTGAAGCTGCACTAATTGCTGTGAGTTTGCCAAATCCGAAGAAAAGAAATCCTGCCAGACCTTCAGCTTATATGTACCAAAGGCAACAGGAAATTCTTTCGTTAATGAACAAGATAGGGCAGGTTGAATTATAGCACTCAATCCATGTATCTTTTCATTTAAATGCAGCCTCACACAGATCTTCCCAAAGGCTACCATAAAATAGTTGGGTATAGTGCTGTGAGAAGAATGTTCCTATATTGGTCATTGCGGCTATAGTTATGTTATGTTCAGGATTATGGAATACATAACCGGCAGCTCCGGGATCTCTACCTGCATGGCCATACCAGGTTCCATGTTCATCATGTATTACCATGAACCCCAGTCCATATGAATCATTTATCCATTGATCTGCTTGAGGATTATGTACTGTATCGCTTTTTATCAGCTCAATGGTCTCCTCCGAAAGAAGGGTTCCATCAAATACACCCTGTATGAACAATACCAGGTCAAAAGGGGTTGTTGCCATACCACCGGAGCCTTTAAAATAACTTGATATTGCATCTTCCCATTCGGTAATATTGCGAAGGGTTCCGTCGGAATATGTATCGATATATGCCGAGACCAGATTTTCTATTGTAGTATGATTAATAGTATAACTGTAGTATGTATTCTCCAATCCGAGTGGAACAAAACAGTTGTCCCTGAATGTCCTGAGATGATCTCCTGTAAGTCTGTCGAGAATCAACGCCAGGATATTATAATTGGCATCGGAATAGTAGTGTTTGGTTCCCGGTTTCCACAAGGATTCCATACCATCAAGATAGGACATCAATTCTTCCTGTGAATAATAATACTCAGGATTATTGAGGAAATCAGCCAGAAAGTCGATACCAACCTGATCAGGTATACCTGAGGTATGGTTAAGTAAGTGATGTATGGTTATATCTTCGCAATTTGGGATATAATCCCTGGTCCTGTCATCGAGATATCCGCTTATTTTACTATCGGGCGATAGTATTCCATCTTCAATTAATTGCAGGATAGCAACGGCTGTATACGATTTGGGAATACTTGCTGCGTAGTGGATATGGCAGGGTGTCATGGGTATATTATTCTCTACACTTGCATACCCGGCAGAACCTGCCCAGAAACCATGTTCAGGAGTATATATTACTGCACTTACTCCAGGCAGACCGTAACCAAAGCCTTTATTAACAGCATCCTGATATACCTCGTTCATGGGATGAGAATCGTACGAAACTTCACATTCAATAGAATCTGCTATGATGGGGTCTTTTTCACATGCTCCTAATACCATAATGCATGTTGCTATACCTGCTATTGAAAATTTCTTTTGCATAATTACTTATATTACTGATTAGAAATAAATTAGTGTTCCCAGATGTACAAGGGAGCTTGGCCTGATGGGCATTACCATGTCGAAATATGGGGAACTGGCAATCCATTGATTCTTAATAAAAGGGGCCATCGGAATATCAAATTTCCTTGACAGATCGAATCCCAAGGTTTGTGACATGGAAAGCATAATGCCAGGCTTTCCCCAATCGGTTACTGTTTCATACCTGTCCTGATCATTTCGTTTATAACACTTACCCGGTTGAAAGGCATGAAAATATCCTAACCCTAAAGAAATATCCATAAAGAAGCCACATTTTGGAGAAAACCGAATACTCTGGTCAACATATAAAAACAAGGCCGATCCTGAATTGTTATTATAAAAGTATCCGGCATATGCCGATTGCGGGAAATAGAAGAGCTTATCATTACGAAGCCTGCAAATTCCTGCTGTAACTCCCGGATACAGAGGCGATATCCTTGTTAATTCACTAAAGGGGAAAGCCCAGCTTTGGTTCAATACTGTAACAGACAAGGGATACATACGATTTCCTGCCTCGAGTCCTTCACATTTGATATTTACCCCCAGCAGGATCAAACTGTAGATTAATAAATACTTTTTTGTTTTCATAATATGTAAAATGAAATTGTTTTGGACAAAAGAAGCAAGAATAAACAGAGGCATCAATCGGGAGAATGTATGATTTGGTTATACTTCCCTGAAATCATACTTTTGTATGAGAGACTAAAATGATAGCAATGATTATGAAGGAAATTGCAGCAAGGGAATTTAATTGTTAAGGAGATTAATCAATTCGACCTTGTTGTTTATACTCATTTTCTGATAGATATTTGAAACATGAGTTTTTACGGTAGGCATTGAAATAAATAACTGTTCGCTGATTTCCTTGTAACTTTTCCCTTTAATAAGCAGATTGACTACCTCCGATTCGCGTTGGGTAATATCATAATGGTCTAGTTTATCGGAAGGGCAGGTATTTTTTTCTGAGAATAGCGCGATACGTTTCAGATCGTCAGTGAATTTAGAAAATGCCAGGAAGATAAATATCAGGGTAATAATGATCACTCCGTCAATTAAGAAACTGTCCCTGTGAAAAAATTTTTTGAAAGCCAGTTCGAACAAAATATAAGCAGGAATGAGAAAGATCAATATTTTGGCTGTTCGTCTTTCGGATTTTTCACGATGTTTAACCAGGAGACTGGGCTTGGCAACAATTATCAAAAACATCGAATAGAGAATTGAAATGTTCAGTACCGCGATATTGATTACCTGTATAGTTCTGAAAAAATTAAATAGGGTTTGCTGATTTTCTCAGCATAAATTATTAGCAAAAATTAAATTT
>CAZWIU010000128.1:0-10488 GCA_964634105.1 uncultured Bacteroidales bacterium
GTTTTATTGTTTTATCGTTTTATTGTTTTATCGTTTTATTGTTTTATCGTTTTATTGTTTTACCGTTTTATTGTTTTATCGTTTCATCGTTTTATTGTTTTATTGTTTACCTGAATTTGAAAATATTACCCAAAAGCAATTACATCCGCTTACGCTCTTTGAGCTTCAGCGGACAATTAATTACACAGTTAAACAATTCAACAATTCAACACTTACCTAATGCATACCATGGTTGCCCCGTACCCGTATTCTTTAAATGATGCGTCCTGGTATCGCAGGTGAGCATATTTCTTTTCAAGCGTTTTCCTCAATTCCTGTCGCAACTTTCCGTTACCAACACCATGTATAAAGACTATCTTCTGAACATTTGACCGAATAGCCGTCTGAAGCGCTATTTCAAAACGGGCCATCTGTGCTTCGAGTATTTCTGCGTTCGACATCCCCGAGGTATTGTCAAGTATCTCCTCGATATGAAGATCGATTTCTTCAATATTCGTATTCTTTGGCGTTTTATACTCCTTCCTTCCCTCAATTTGTTCTTTATCCTTAATCACTTTGTTCAGATCATTCGGGTGAAGTTCTTCTATTGCTTCTTCCAGTTTTCTTTTTTCATAATCCTTTAGAATGAGCGCCTTTTCTTTAAAGTATTCATTCTCGCGGAAATAAGCAATTTTATAGAAGCTGATTTCACTGATACTATGAATACAATTCACCGGGACCACATAATCAAATAATCCCTCTTTATAGAACATTCCCTGAAAACTGAACTCCTTCACTTTAGCAATGCCTGTCTGACTGTAGACTTCAACTTCCTCCTTACTATCCGGTCCAATGATTCCTGCCTTAACAAGGGTGTTTATCCGACCGTTATTCGCTGCAACTATGTAGTTAAATTGATAATTGCTTGTATTGATAAGAAATAAACCAAAATTACTCACGTGCAATACATTCTCGTTATGCGGTACAATGGCCAGAAATACTTCACCGCTGAATGGCAGATATCTTTTTTCTTCATACGTAGGTTCGGTTTTCTTAACCGTCACTTCTTTTTCATGCTCCTTTCCCCTCTTATCTGCATCATCCCGGTCGGTATAAAAATCACCTGTGTCGGGCAATAGCTCATTGACCAGGACAGTGATTTCAAAACCATCCCCGGTTTCAACAAGAGCCATTTTTTCCCCAACAAATGCTTTCAGCGTGCCTCCTCCGACATCGTTCAGAAACTTTACCTTACTGCCAATTTCTATTCTCATTTACTGATCCGGCTTTCAATGCAAAATTAGCTATTTTTACAGCAAAACAGAAATTGTGAAAGTTTCAGATATTCTTGATATCCGCGATTATTATTATGAATTGCCGGAAGAGCGGATCGCAAAATACCCTTTACCAGAGCGTGATCAATCAAAACTACTGATTTATAAAGAAGGTGTTATCCGTGAAAGCGGGTTTGAAAAAATTACTGAATCTCTGCCCTACCCTTCCTGCCTTTTTTACAATAATACAAAAGTCATCCATGCGCGTCTGAAGTTCAGGAGAAAGACAGGCGCTGCCATCGAAATATTCTGTTTAAATCCCTACGAACCGAAAGATTACCAGCTTGTTTTCTCCCAGGAAAAAACCTGTACCTGGTACTGTCTTGTGGGTAATTTAGGAAAATGGAAAGAAGATACGCTTGAAAATTCGTTCCTCCTGCAAAACAAACAGGTCTTGTTCACTGCGAAAAAGATACGAAAGGAGAAAGAATTTGTGCTCGTAAACTTCCGATGGGATCAGCCATTCACTTTCGGTGAAATCATTGAACACACCGGACTGATTCCCATTCCTCCTTATCTGAACCGTAATTCGGAAAATATTGACAATGAAAGGTATCAGACCATCTATTCAAAACCTGAAGGATCCGTAGCTGCGCCAACGGCTGGACTACATTTTACCAAGAGGGTATTTGATACATTGCGGGAGAAAAATATTTTGCCTGTTGAGATCACCCTGCATGTAGGCGCCGGTACTTTCCAACCTGTGAAAACCCGGAATGCACTGGATCACCCAATGCATAGTGAGTTTTTCAGCATCAATCAAAAAGTAGTAGAGATGCTTGCCACTTGCGACCTTCCCATCATAATTACTGGAACTACTACCCTTCGCGCGTTGGAAAGTCTATACTGGCTTGCCGTTAAATCGCTTCATAAAAAACAAATTTGCAATTCGTTATCGCAATGGGAATATCAACATCTTTCCACTCCTCTTTCAAAGAAACAGGTTTTTGAGGAATTTCTGGAATTATTGCACCGCACTAAAAACGACTCATTTGAGGCACAAACAGCTATCATGATTGTCCCGGGCTATAAATTCATGATAGCCGACGGATTAATCACTAATTTTCATCAACCCGGGAGTACATTACTGCTTCTTGTCGCAGCTTTTATTGGCGACAGTTGGAAAGCAGTATACCAATATGCCATGGAGAACAATTTCAGATTTCTCAGCTATGGCGATAGCTCACTGCTTTTCAGAAAAGAGTAAACAAACCCCCTAGTGTTGTTGCTTCAGAAGAGATTTCAGGCGAAGCACAAATTTCTCAATATCTTCCTCTGTTGTATCGAAAGAAGTCATTAACCGTACTTCATGGGTTTGTTCATTCCAGATATAAAAAAAATATTCTTCCTGAAGAAGCGGGATAATTTTTTCCGGCAGAACAGCAAAAACGCCGTTGGATTGAACCTTCTGGGTAATTTTCACCTGAGGGATACCCCTTATCGCGGTATATAATAATTGTGCCATGTTGTTAGCATGCCGGGCATTTCGTTGCCACAGATCGTCTTCAAAATATGCCAGAAATTGGGCCGCAACAAATCGCATCTTTGAAGCGAGATGCATGCTCTGCTTTCGGATGTATTTCACTTCGCCGGTAAATTTTTCATTAAAGAATATGACAGATTCTGCTGCCAACAATCCATTTTTTGTCCCGCCGAAGGAGACTACATCAGCTCCTGCATCGGCAGTCAACTCTTTCAGGCTCGCCCCTAGAGATACAGCAGCATTTGCCAACCTTGCTCCATCGATATGGAGGAACATATTAAACCGGTGGGCAAAGTCAGCAATCTGCCTGGTTTCTTCCACAGTATATACTGTTCCAAGTTCTGTCGCCTGTGAAATTGAGATTATTCCGGGTTGCGAATGATGCTCAAAACCAACTCCGTGAATATGTCTCATTACTAATTCCGGCGTAAGTTTGCCATCGTTTGTCTCTACAGGAATCAGTTTGCAACCGGTAAACCGCTCAGGGGCACCACATTCATCCTGCTGTATATGTGCTGATTCAGCACATATAACCGAATGAAAGGGCTTGATCATTGCAGCTATAGAAAGAACGTTGGCAGCTGTTCCTGTAAAAACAAAATAAGGGCAGGCGTTCTCGCCAAAGTATTCTTTCATTAACTTGATAGCCTGTTTGGTGTAACAATCATCGCCGTATCCAATTACATGACCTTGATTTACTTCAGAAATTTTCCTTATTACTTCAGGGGAGACCCCTGCATTGTTATCGCTTGCAAAACCTCTTGAATTCATTTTTGATTTTTAACAATTATTATTCAACCATTTACCGGTATAAGATGTTTTACGATAAAGATATTGAATTTACTATTACATCATGAGACTAAAAATTATTGCCTTTATGCTAGTGTCTGTTGTATTCTTAATAAAAGGAACCGGACAACCAGTATACAAAATTGATATACTACACTTTGATGAGCTCGAGCCATTGCTTCACAAGGTCAATGATACGACCTATATTATCAATTTCTGGGCTACCTGGTGCATGCCTTGCAGGAAAGAGCTTCCGGAGTTTGAAAAAATCCACAAAGAATATGCAGATCAGCCTGTAAGGGTTATTCTAATTAGTCTTGACTTTCCAGGCCAGCTTGAGAGCAGTCTCATCCCATTTCTTGAAAAGAATGATATCAGTGCCAGAACCATTTTGCTGGATGATCCTGATAGCAATAGTTGGATTGATAGGGTTGATTCCGGTTGGACCGGTTCAATTCCGGCCACCTTGATCTACAGGAATCAAAACCGGAAATTCCTTGAAGAAGAACTTGATTATCATACGTTGAAGCAATTAATAAGTGAAACCAATAATTAAACTAAAGATGAAAACAATTCTGACAAGCATTCTGCTGATTAATACACTGTTATTAGCGGCCGTAGAAGGTGGATATAATGTCGGTGATAAAGCAACCGATTTCAACCTAAGAAATATCGACGGAAAGCATGTGAGCTTATCCGATTATCCTGAGGCGAAGGGATTTGTCGTAATATTTACGTGCAACCATTGCCCGTATGCAAAAGCCTATCAGGACCGGATTATTGCACTGGATAAAGATTATAAGACAAAAGGGTATCCGGTAATCGCAATAAATCCGAACGATCCCAGCCTTGTTCCTGAGGATTCATTTGAAGAAATGAAAATCAGGGCAAATGAGAAAGGATATACTTTCCCGTATTTGTTTGATGCCAGTCAGGAAGTATATAAAATTTACGGAGCTACGAGAACTCCTCACGTCTACGTGTTGAAAAAAGATGCACAGGGCAATCTTATTGTCAAATATATCGGGGCCATCGATGATAACTACCAGGATGCAGGCGCTGTTAAACAGGCCTATTTGAGAAATGCACTCGATGATTTGTTGTCAGGAAAAGATCCTGAGCTGGCCTTTACTAAGGCTATTGGCTGTACAATTAAATCGAAATAGAATCATTCATTGGTAAATTCCCGCAGGTCTTAGCAGGTTATCATTATTACTGTATAAATGCTATAATTTGGCTTATATTCTGCTAAAATCGGCGGGAATTAATCAATACAAGATCCGAAAGACGAAAACTATTTACCAGAAACCGAATCCCTCGGAACGAAATCGATGGATACCGAATTGATACAATACCTTAAACCTGTTGGCTCCGGACCATCGGTGAATACATGTCCCAAATGACTTCCGCACCGCGAACATTTGACCTCAGTGCGAATCATCCCATAACTCTTGTCTTCGATCAACCGGACGTTCTCACTGTTAATCACATCGTAGAAACTTGGCCATCCTGAACCAGAGGAATACTTCGTTTCAGAATCGAATAATTCCTGTCCGCAGGCAGCACAGACATACTTTCCATTTCCGTTAAAATGATAGTACTTGCCGGTACCTGGTAATTCGGTTCCACATTGCCTCAACACTCTGTATTGTTCCGGTGTCAGTTCCTTCTGCCACTCGGCATCACTCTTCCAAAATGAAAACATAGTACTATCGGGTTTATGTTGTCGAACTGTATTTTGTCCTGTTGTATCACAACTCATGAGTAATAGTGCAACAGAACTTATATAAATAAAACGTTTCATTTTTTAATATTATATACAGATAACAACCAGGGATTATAAAAGTTGACCTAATATGCTGTTGAGTTGTGTTTTATTGCGATTCTTGCTCAGATCGCCTAATTTTTGCACTGTTGTTAGTCAAAAAAAACAAGGCACTGGCAAGATAAAATAATCCGTTAAAAAAATACGTTGCCTCATTTGATTAAAAATAGGTATTTTTGCGACGTAAAAATATCAAGCCTTCTTATTAATATTATTAACGCACTGATTTGAAATATACCAGTTAATTACTTTTTCGAATGATTAGGGTAGCTTTTTACCAACTATATTAGAGGAAGAAGGATTGATTATTTAAGCGCCAGATCATGCCGGTGTAAAAATGACCAGAACGAATGGTACACCGGTGCTCTATTAACAATGAATGAATGACTGATATGAAAATAAAGACTCTGTTAACGCTCGGTCTGTTTGTTTTATTCTTTCTTGGCGAAATTGCCATCACGTTTCCTTTTAAACAGGAAAACGACAGGCGATACCTTGAACCGGGAGTAACACCTTTATCTTATAAGATCTCGAATACAAATACAACCGATAGCAATCTGTTCGTATTTGACACCGCCATTACCGATTTTATGAACCAGTATGGAATAGTTGGGGCTTCTGTAGCCATTGCCAAAGAGGGTCGCCTGGTATATTCCAAGGGGTTTGGCCTTGCCGACAGAGACCTGGTTGATCCTGTCACACCGAAGAATCTTTTCCGGATTGCCAGTGTATCCAAACTGATTACTGCCGTTACAATCATAAAACTGATTGAGGATGAAAAGCTTGATATTAATCAGAAAGTATTTGGGCCTGAAGGAATTCTTAACGATTCGTTATATATGAATTATCAGGATCCACGCTATGAACTGATCACCGTAAAACATTTATTGAATCACACGGCCGGATGGAATGCAAGAAAGGAAGATCCTGTTTTCAATTCGCTCTATGTTTCACGTGTTTTAGACACAAAGCCACCTGCCACAATTGAACAGGTAATTGAATATGCACTCAACAAACCACTGGAATTTGAACCTGGCACAAAATACTGCTATTCAAATCTCGGGTACTGTATTCTCGGTGAAATCATTGAAAAAGTGACAGGTTCCAATTACGAAGATTATGTTCAATTTGCTATACTTCATCCCCTGGGAATTTATGACATGCACATCGGAAAGAGTTTTTATGATGAACGCTTTCCGGCTGAAGTGAGGTATTACGACCATAATGAGGAAGCGCTGGTACGATCCTATAATGGTTCCGGCGACCTGGTCCCGGTAGAATATGGCGGAAATGATATTGAATTGTTGGGTGCTGCAGGTGGATGGATAGCATCAGCCCCTGAACTTGCAAAGCTCATGGTTGCCATCGATGCATTTGACAGCCGTCCGGATATTCTATCAAAAAAATCTATCGATCTTATGACGAAAGCCCAACATGATACGCGCAAAATCATTGGTTGGAGAGGATCCGACGGGTATGGTACATGGTGGAGAACAGGTACTTTGACAGGTACAACTGCTTTGATTATGCGTCATAACAATGAAGTCAACTGGGTTATTCTTCTAAACACCACCACCGATAAAAGAAAAAAGATCCATAATGAGCTGTCGCGTGCCATGTTCAAATCGTTGCGAAAAGTGAAAAAGTGGCCGGATTACGATCTTTTTAACATGGAGCAGGAAGCCATAGCATCACTCGAGCAATAATTTATCAGGAAAAAACCGGAGATCATTCTTTTCGCTTCACTCAACAAAGAGTTGTGCGAAAAATATCTTGTTAAATACATCAAGACCTCGTAAATTAAGGGTGCCTTTCATGATTGTTCCGTAAAGAGGCATACCGAATGAGAAAATTACTTCTGATAGTAACGGGTCTTGTATGCTTCGGGATATATGTTACAGCCCAGATAATTCCCTTCCAAAACTATTATACATTACAGGACGGACTACCCTCGAAGACTATTCTTGATATCGAACAGGATAAACTGGGGTATCTGTGGTTTGCCACACAGGCCGGTGCTGTGAGGTTCGACGGATATAACTTCAGAACCTATTCATCGGAAGATGGTCTTCCCGATAATAACATAATCGACATCTTTATCAGCTCTGACAAATCGATATGGTTTGCCACCAAAAGCGGCGGGCTGGCCAGACTGAAGAACGAAAAGATAGCAGTAATAAATCAAAATAACGGATTAATATCAAATGCTTCAATTGCCGTATTTGAAGATCAACATCGAAATATATGGTACACTTCATTCGAAGGTATTTCGATCATTCATAACGGCGAAATAAGTAACTACAACAGCGAAAACAGTATCCTGTCAGGTGAAATACTCAAACATTATGTCGCCAAAGACGGAACTATATGGATCTCTACCAGGGAACAACTCTATTATTACAACAATGGTTTTCATGCCTGCATGAATAAATCACTTGATGATGTTATTATTCGTGAAATATGTGAAAATAAAAAGGGTTCATACTGGTTTGCAACAGATGGTAAAGGGGTTGTACATATTGAAAATGCAACAGCAACTTCAATTTCGAGGAAAGAAGGATTGTGCAGCAACAGGGTATTTGCGCTTGCCGTACTATCTCAGGATACTATCATTGTTGGTTGCGATCACCCTGCCGGATTATATAAGATTGCAGGAAACCAGATCATCAAGAGATGGGAAGAAGTCTTAAAACCATATCACATACAGCAAATCCTTGTTGACAGGAAAAAGAGAATCTGGATAAATACTGCCGAAAATGGTCTCTTATTATTGGAAAAGAACAGCCTAAGCCATATAGAGAAGAATAATAACCTGGCCGGTAATCGTATTTATAAGCTTTTTGAAGACCTGAACGGTAATATCTGGATTGCTACAGGCAATGGTTTATCGAAATATGGTAAAGCTATATTCCAGATCTATAATGCAGGCTTTATTAATAATGAAACTGAAATATTAAGTATTGCGAGCCATAAGAATGAGGTTTACCTGAGTACATATAGCGGTTTAAATATCATTCGGGGAAATGAGGTGATACGTGATCATACCCGGAATGCTATGATACCATTCAAGGCATATATACTCTCCATTCTTCCGGTAAACAAAAGCAGTGTTTGGTTTGGTACAGACGAGGGATTAACGCTTTTTGAAGGTCGTTCATATAAACACTTCCCCTTTGCTGCCAGCTATTCATTCGGAAACAGACCAGGCTGGATCACCGATCTGAAAGAACATGGCGATACTCTTTACTGCGCGACGGACAGAGGGCTGATCAGATTCTGTAATAACCATTATGAAACACTTGAAATGGTTGATGCCGGCATATGGAGCATTGAAATAGACAAACATCATAACATCTGGTGTGCAACGGAGAATGGCCTGATCATTTTTGACGGAAAGAATTCGCACCAATACAATGCTGATGATGGTTTACCTCATCAATATTGCAGTGATCTGGCGTTCGACCGGGAAGGCTATACATGGATCGCAACCGATAAGGGCCTCTCACGTGTGAAACTCCATGATAACTGGACCATCAGCTGTATGAATATCGATCAGTCAAAAGGGATGGGGTCCGACATCATCTACTCTGTCATTGTAGATCAATCCGGATATATCTGGGCCGGGCATAACTACGGCCTCGACAGGATTGATCCTATTAATCTCAGGATAAATCATTATGGCCCGCTTGAGGGATTCCTGCCGGTTGAGACTTCGCTTGGCGCTGCTACCCTGACTGCCGGGAAAGATCTATGGTTTGGAACGGCAGGTGGCGCGGTAAAGTACATTCATGATAATGATTATATCCATACCGATCCTCCCCTTCTGTATATTTCAGAAATTAAATTCTACGAAGATACTACCTCCCTGTTAAAATATGCTGAAGGAATCGATTCAATCACCAAATTACCTTCCAGACTAAGCCTCCCGTATAATAAAAATAACCTCGTATTCAGCTATGTGGGGATTCATTATACAATTATTGAGAAGAATCAGTATAAATATATCCTCCAGGGATATGATGAGGATTGGTCAACACCAACCAATAAAACAGAGACTCCTCCTTACCGGAAAGTGCCTCCGGGTAACTACACCTTTAAAATTATTGCAGCCAACTGCGATGGGGTTTGGTCAGGAAAACCGGTAGAATTCTCATTTGAAATTCGTCCTCCTTTCTATAAAACCTGGTGGTGTATCGTATTGGAAGTTCTTGCCGGAATTCTTATCCTGCTTGGTATCATGAGAATTCGCGTAAGAAAACTGCAACATGATAAAATGGTACTGACGCAAAAAGTTAAAGAACGCACTATCGAGATAGAGCAACAACGTGATCAGATCGCATCACAAAAAAAGGCTATCACCGATAGTATTATCTATGCGGAAAAGATCCAAATGGCAGCATTGCCGGCCGAAGAGCATATTAACTTACTATTGAAAGATTATTTTATCCTGTATAAACCACGTGACATTGTTAGCGGCGATTTTTACTGGATCAACCAGATAGAAGACCGCGTTATTGTCATTGCTGCCGATTGTACAGGCCATGGTGTGCCAGGAGCATTTATGAGTATGCTTGGGATTACCACGCTCAATGAGGTTGTTAGTCCCCGGACTATTACCAATTCGGGTAAATTACTTGATACGCTCCGGCAACATCTTACAAAAACCTTAGGACAAACAGGAAAGGAGGAGGATGCAAAAGACGGAATGGATCTCGCTCTTTGTATCTTTGATTTTGATGGTCTGAAGCTCCAATTTTCGGGTGCGTATAATCCTATGATCCATATACGCAATAAGAAGATGACCACTTATAAAGCAGATAAGATGCCCGTGGGTATTCATCTGGGTGAAATGCCCCCATTTACCACCTATAATATCGATCTTCAAAAAGGTGATGCTGTTTATATATTCTCCGATGGTTATGCAGATCAGTTCGGAGGACCTGACGGCAAGAAATTTAAATCGGTTCAATTCTACGAATTACTGATTAAGATCAGCGATTTACCCATGAAAGAACAAAAAGACCAATTAAACCACTATGGATTGGAAATCCATAGATTTAAACCAAGGTAAAAAATGA
>CAZWIU010000129.1:0-10146 GCA_964634105.1 uncultured Bacteroidales bacterium
GATTTAGGGGTGTGTATTCCTGGTAATTAGGTATCAAAACGGACATTCATTTAATTAAAATTAGAATATATGCCACAAGGACACTACGACACAATGGTTTCACAAATATGCAACAGGCTAAATGTAAATGGCGTTTACTCTTGGGCAAGACCCAAGACCCTAAAAAGAATTTTACCCTGTGCCAAGAGCACAGGGTGTTCTATCCCGACTAGCTTCCCTGCCCGCCAAGGCTCGGCAGGCGGGGCTGTCGGGATTCCCACCTGCCGGATGGGCAGGAATTCGACTTACCCCCGATATCTATCGGGGTCATATCATGATATTCATGAAAATTGAGTCTCATTAATAAACTTCTTAGTGTTTTCTTTGAGCCTTGGTGATTTAGTGGCTTATAAATTTTTTAACTTTTACCGGACATCAGTGATTGAAAAATAAAACTATTGTGAAAAGTTTGGGTCGACAAAAACATATTTTCTGATTGACATTTAATTCTCTTTTAAACCCTTATCTTTTAATGTAATTTTTCCTGGCAATAGTTTAATTTTATTCATTATTAAGCAAGAATTTTAAGTTAACTACTTACGAAATCTAAATGCAAAAAGTCAAATCGATCTGTTGTATTGGAGGGGGGTATGTGGGAGGTCCCACCATGGCGGTGATTGCCCAAAAAAACCCTGACATAAAAGTAACTGTCGTTGATACGAATGAACAACGTATTAACGATTGGAACCATAAAGACCTGGATAAGTTACCTGTTTATGAACCCGGACTTGCTGAAATCATTGCCGACGTAAGAAATAAGAACCTGTTTTTCAAGACAAATATAGATAAGGCAATAGAAGAAGCAGAAATGATTTTCATTTCGGTCAATACCCCTACCAAAACATACGGTGTAGGCAAGGGAATGGCTGCCGACCTTAAATATGTGGAGCTATGCGCGCGACAGATTGCGCGGGTAGCAAAAAGCAATAAAATTGTTGTGGAAAAGTCTACTTTGCCCGTCAGAACTGCAGAATCGATCAAACGAATCTTTGATGCAACCAACGGCGATGTGAAATTTCAGGTGTTGTCAAATCCTGAATTTCTTGCGGAGGGCACCGCTGTTCAGGACCTGCAAAGCGCCGAACGCGTGCTGATTGGCGGAGATATCAGTACGGAAGAAGGGAACCATGCCATTGAAGCCCTGGTTAAACTATACGAAGCCTGGATACCCAGAGAAAGAATAATTACCACAAGAATCTGGTCATCGGAATTATCAAAACTTACTGCGAATGCATTCCTGGCACAACGCATATCTTCTATTAATTCCATATCCGCTATTTGTGAAAAAACCGGCGCTGATGTCAACGAAGTAGCTAATGCAATTGGTATGGACAGCCGGATCGGTTTCAAATTCCTGAAAAGCTCCGTCGGATTTGGCGGATCGTGTTTTCAAAAAGATATTCTGAACCTTGTATATTTATGCCATCACTTCGGGCTACCCGAAGTTGCCAATTACTGGGAGCAGGTTATCAAGATGAACGATTATCAGAAACAGCGTTTTGCGCGGAATATCATCAACGATCTGTTTAATACCGTATCGGGTAAGAAAATTGCATTTCTTGGCTGGGCATTCAAAAAGGATACAAATGATACACGTGAATCGGCCGCTATTTATGTAGCCTGGGAGCTGCTGAAAGATCAGGCTCAGATTCATGTCTATGATCCGAAAGTAAAAAAAGAACAGATCCTGAACGATATGAAAAATCTGGCCCAGGCAGATAAAAGCCTGTGTATAGATTCAATTGAAGAAGCGATTGTTGTTCACAGTTCTCCCTATAAAGCAATGGAGCATTCCCATGCTGTTGCAATACTTACCGAATGGGATGAATTTATTGGCTACGATTGGCAAAAAGTATTTGACAACATGCAGAAACCAGCCTTTATATTCGATGGCAGAAATATCCTTGACCTTCCGAAATTAAAAAAGATCGGGTTTGAAGTCAGGGCTATTGGTAATGGTAACTGGTAATTCCTGAAGTGGCTTTTATTGCCCATACAACAATCAGAGGCTCATATATCTTATGTTAGGGCATTTGCCCCTGTAGATCCCTTTTACATCGAAAAGAATAACGTGCTCATTCCCTAATTTCAAAAAATTCTCCTCGGTATAGCTGAGGTATTGATTATGAGCAACACCGGCAATAATAGCATCATAATTATTCCCCGGTTGTTGTTTCATTGTAATTCCGTATTCTTCCATTACCTCCTCAGCGTCAGCATACGGATCGATAATATCAACTTCAATTCCATAGCTTTTCAACTCGTCGACAATATCTGCTATTTTGGAGTTCCGGATATCACTCACATTCTCTTTAAAAGTGATGCCCATGATAAGCACTTTTGTGTTTATAATATTCTTCCCTGCCCTGATCATTTCTTTTACCAGTTCGGTAACGATGAACCTGCTCATCCCATCGTTCACGGAACGACCGGCTGTTATCACCTGTGCAAAATGTCCGAGTTCGCTCGCTTTATATGTAAGGTAGTAGGGATCGACACCAATACAATGCCCGCCGACCAATCCGGGATAAAACTTCAGGAAGTTCCACTTTGTTCCGGCGGCTTCAAGCACCTCGTATGTATTTATCTTCATCTTTTTAAATATGTGCGATAATTCATTCATGAGTGCAATATTGATATCGCGCTGTGTATTCTCGATGATCTTGGCAGCTTCAGCTACTTTAATAGACGATGCCCGGTGTACACCGGCTTTTATTATCAATTCATACGTTTTAGCAATTTCTTCCAGCGATTCTGAATCATTGCCTGAAACCACCTTTACAACATTTGTAAGCGTATGAACAGCATCGCCCGGATTAATCCTTTCGGGAGAATAGCCAACTTTGAAATCGGTATCAAACTTAAGGTTTGACAGTCTTTCCAGGATCGGTATACAATCTTCTTCGGTAGCGCCGGGGTACACTGTTGATTCATAGACAACATAATCACCCTTCTTCAGTACTTTACCTACTGTTTCAGAAGCTCTCTTCAAGGGTGTAAGATCCGGCAGATTATTCTTATCAATTGGTGTAGGAACAGCCACTACATGAAACGACGCTTTTCTCAACACTTCAATATCGGAAGTAAATTGAATATCGGTCCCTTCAAAAGCTTCAGATTTCAATTCCTTACTAGGATCTATCTTCTTATTCATCAATTGAACGCGCTTCTCATTTATATCGAAGCCAATAACTTTGAAATGCCTGGCAAATTCAAGGGCTATAGGAAGCCCTACATAACCTAATCCAACAACCGATAAGATCTTTTTCTTTTCTTTTAATTCATTAAAAATCATGGAAATTTAATTTGGGATTAACACAATATATTCATTTATTAATAAAGTAAAATGATTTCAACGAGGCACTGGAAGACCATTTATATCTATAAATAATGTTATCATTTAACCTGCCAATACTCTCTGTTGAACTAATTCCAATCGTATTATTAAGCATTCTTCTATGAAAACTTTTTTATGATTTTTACGGGATTCATCATCAGGTTTGCTTCAACAGGACTTTTGATTTTAGCCGTCCTGGGTTTTTGCGATACATTATAAATTTCATTAACGCATGTATATTCAGGTAATACCTCTTTGAAAAAATCAACCGTTTCCTGTTTTGAAAGACTATAAAGGTTTTTTAACAGATCATTGATTTTAGAAAGCATTTCTTTGTTATTGAAACCTTCTATACGGGCAATCTTTATTTTCGGATGATGAGTAGGGATTGTATTTTCCTTATCGGCCAGTAGCTCCTCGTACAGTTTTTCTCCGGGCCGCAGGCCTGTATAAACTATCTTAATATCTTTCTCGGGAACAAATCCGGAAAGTCGTATCATCTGGCTTGCCAGGTCGGCTATTTTCACTGGTTTACCCATATCAAACACAAAAATTTCTCCGCCTTTACCCATAAATCCGGCTTCAAGAACAAGCTGGCATGCTTCCGGGATAGTCATGAAATACCGTGTTATTTCAGGATGAGTTACTGTAACAGGACCACCCTCCTCAATTTGTTTGGTGAACAGCGGTATAACAGAACCATTGGAGCCAAGCACATTTCCAAACCGGGTAATAACAAATTGAGTCTTGCTCCCTGTTTCCTGGGCCTTTATCTGCACGATCATTTCACAGATCCGTTTTGAGGCTCCCATTACGTTAGTTGGATTTACCGCCTTATCAGTGGAAATCATAACAAATTTCTCAACACCGTATTTGACTGATAAATTCGTGATATTTTTTGTTCCACCGATATTTACTCTGATTGCTTCGTGAGGATTATCTTCCATAAGAGGAACATGCTTATAGGCGGCTGCATGAAAAACCACTTCCGGACGATACTCCTTAAAAATCAATTCCAACCGTTCTTTGCTGGTAATATCAGCCAGTATCAATTTAACAGGACATTTGCTATAGTTGACTTTCAGTTCATTCTCCATATTGAACATGGGAGTTTCGGCCTGGTCAACCAGAATAAGCTTCTTAATACTAAAACGAGTCAGTTGACGTACAATCTCTGACCCAATCGATCCGGCAGCACCTGTGACCAGAATGGTTTTATTATGTAAACCCTTTTCAATCCTATTCAGATCAAGCTGTATTGGATCTCTTCCCAACAAGTCTTCCAGTTGTACTTTGCGTATCTGGCTTATTTGTAACTGACCATCGAGCCATAATTCTACCGGAGGTGTATCGAGTACTTCAAGGCCAATATCAATAGCAGAGCGCACAATTCTGCTCTTGTCAGCAGGTGAAATATCCTTGATAGCAAATATTAATGTTTTTATTTTATGTCGGCTGAGAAATCGTTCAGAAAGAATTGCGGGGTTATAAACAGGAATTCCATTGAGCTTCTTTCCCTGGAGTTTTTTGTTTTCATCAATAAATCCGGCAATGGTATATCCACTTCTGACATCACTTTGGATTACCCTTTTTACAATTACACCAGCTGCTCCTGCACCATAAATCAGAACTCGTTTCTTTTCTTCTCCGGTTGTTGTTATTAATAAGAAAAAGAGTTTTACCGCTATCCTGAAACAGAACAGAAAGACAGCTATCAATAAATAATGGATGATAATAATTGAAATCGGAATGGTGTATGCAGCCGGCCATCCGGCCTCCCAACTTATCAATGCAAGGATAACAAGTGCTATTCCGGCACTTGTGGTTGCTAATAGTATATTAAACACATCGATAATGGTAGTATGGCGCAAAAGCCTGGCATACGTACCAAAAATTGTAAAAAACAGGATATAGAACCCAAGGGTAAGGAATCCATGTTCAAAAGCCAAGGAATGACTGAAATCGGATGGAACAAAATTAAACCGCAGCAGGTAGGCTAAAATAAAACTTACATACACTGAAAGGCTGTCCATGATGAATATAACCCACCGTGGAACATAGTGATTACGTATCACAGGGGCAACACGATCCTGAACAAAAAGTAAAACTTTCGGATAGAGTTTCGGCATATAGGTGTTTCTTGCTGTATTTCCTGGCCAAGTTTACGACAATTTCAAAAAAAAAATCAAGTAATAATGACGTACTTAGGATAAATATTGATTAATGAACATTGTGTTGTATGTAAACTACCAAATGGTCAATAATGTTCAGTATAATCAGTAAAAATGGATTAAATAATTTGAGATAATAAACAGGATTTCCTGCGCTATTACAGAACAATTTTTCTGGTCCACACTCTATTATCATTAAAAATAAATTGTATGAAATAAAGACCTCGGGCCTCAGGCATCCTAATTTCAATTTGTCCGGCCATATCCTGAGTAATTAGTGTACGGCCAGTGATGTCGACTACTCTGATGATACCATTAAGATTCGATATATTGTTGGTTCTTATGTGGAGGATACCATCATCCATAATGTAACTAACATCATGTATATTTTCGTCAGATAGAGAAACAGGCTGGTTGGAGACCGTTATCACCATAGAACCGAATATAGTCGGATTTTCCTTTGATTTAGCTACAATATATAAAAGGCCATCTGAAATGGCGGTTACCAATCCATCAGAAGATATTGTTCCATTTCCCGATATATTGTGAAGTCCCCAGGTAAATGCCTTATTCGTTGCATTAGATGGAAGAACCTCTGCATAAAGCTGCAGTGTTCCCATCGGTTCAGTAATTGTTGTTCTGTCATTCTCACTCGTCACGGTAATAGATGAAACAAACACGTAGACCTGGTTTGAAATAACAATCTGGAAATCATCAGAAATTCCTGACCCATCGGTAGCTAAAGCTGTTACTGTAACAGTACCATCATCCAGCGCAGTAACCATTCCATCAGAATTAACAGTAGCCAGGCCCGTATTATTTTGTAATGACCAAAGTACGTTTCTATAGGTAGCATTTGTCGGAAGAACTTCGGCAGAAAGTTGCAGAGTCCCGCCTGGAGTGGTTATTTCCGATTCCCCATTAGCACTGGTAATATTGATTGAGCTTACCAACACACGCTGATTTGAAATGGTAATCGTCAGTGCCCCGTAAGTTCCTGATCCGTCAGTTGATGTAGCTCGTGCAGTAACAGTTCCGTCCGCTATCGCAGTAACAAGTCCGGAGGAACTGATGGCAGCCTGGCCAGTTCCATTGATCACCGACCATGTTATATTTTTATTTGTTGCATTAGCCGGATTTATCGATGCAACAAGCTGTAATGTTCCATTATCCTGCGTGATACTTGTCACTCCACCCGCCCCGGTCACCCCAATACTGCTAACAGGAATAAACTGATTACTTATTACTACCTGGAGTTGTCCATATATGCCGCTTCCATCATTGGCTGTGGCTCTGACAGTAGTTGTACCATTAGCAATGGCTGAAACAAGTCCCACAGCATTGACATAAGCCCGGTCTGCTCCATCAGCAATCGACCATGTAACGGTTTTCAGATCGGCATTACTGGGAATAACTGAGGCATTTAGTTGCAGAGTCCCGTTATCTCTGTTAATTGTAGTTACCCCTCCTGCTCCGGCAACTGTTATACCCGTAACATATACGTATGTCTGATTACTGATGGTAAGTTGAAGTTGGCCATAAACACCGCTCCCGTCATTTGCTGTAGCTCTGATAGTTACAGTACCGTTTGAGATTGCAGTAACCAACCCGGTTGAACTGATGCTTGCTTTGCCTGTGCCATTTATAACTGACCATGCAACTGTTTTATTTGTGGCGCTTGCAGGTGTAATGGATGCCAACATTTGCAATGTGCCATTATCAGTATTTATAGATGTTAACCCTCCGGCACCTGTAACAACGATGTTAGTCACAGGTATTTTATATTCGTCGTATCCGATATCAGGAGCAGCGCCGATGTATGCTAATCCGACTTCTGTTCCTGCATCAATTAAATCAGAACTTTCTGCAAGTGTGAGGAATGTTATATCAGGAAGTGAACCATCCGGTTTTCTCTGCCATTTCAACTGGGCCGAATCCAGGCTTTTAAAATCGGCATCGGTAACAGTAACCGAATCATTATATTCCCAAAAGGGGAGTTCCGAAATTGGTATCCATGTATTATGATTCTGAATGGCGTATGATGGATACGAATAGTTGCATGCGGTTAAATAAATCTGATCCAGGTATTCAGAATATGTACTCTTGTATACCAAATTGTTACGATATATGACTTTTGCATAACCCGAATTGCAGTCAAACACGTTCGGGTCGGAGGTAAATCCGAACCCGCATTTATAGGACGTGTTATTCGAAATTTCGCTCACAGGACCATCAGCAATATCTGTAAGATTCTGGTCGGCAAAAGCCGGCCCTTTGTTAAAGGCCGCAAGATTGTGGTGGAATTTTCTTTTCCCCGGCGTTCTTACGTTGGATGGACCAAATTTAAACCCGACACCTGCACCATATTCATATTTGCCGTTATTAAACATCCAGTTGTTATAAACCTCGAACTGCTTTGATATGCTGATTTCCATACCATCGTCACAGTTGTTCCAGGCTCGGTTCCCTGTTATAACGGCATATTTAAATGTGTCTGTTTCTGAGCCGCCGGCAGATATCTGAAATCCATCTGCCCTGTTACCACGCTCGGTTGATAGGCTATCAAGATTATTATAACTGTCGCAGTTGGTAAGATAAAGAGTATCAAATCCGCTGAACCAGATCCCATAACCATTGCTGCCATATTCTACCATCTGGTCGACCCAGAGATTCCCGCACTGGTAGAATTGAAGTCCGGCGATCCATTGATTGACAACCCTTTGTTTGTTATTTCTGATGGTCAGCCCCCGGAATTTAACATAGGTCACATTTCGAATATCGAGTCCGGCTGCGCTGATAGTATATGAATAATGACTTAGATCCAGGACAGGGGTTTCGCCAGGATAGTTAAAATAGCATATCGGATTCGAATAGGTTCCGCTATGTCCGGGCCCTGATCCGTTATATACTACAAACGAAGTGGGATACCAGACACCGCCCCGAAAAAATACAGTGTCACCGGCCTGAGCTGAATTAAATGCTTTTTGCCAGGTTGCCCAGGGCTGGGATATAGTTCCGGGATAGCTGTCGCTGCTTCCGGAAGTAGCTACATAATAGGTGGCAGCATTAACATCAATACAATTCCATAAAAGCAAGCCATTTAAAATAATTGTAAGTATATGAAGACAAGACCTGCTCATTCTATTGGATTATTGAATTCTTAAACTTAACGATTTGTTTCAGCATATTTGATGTAGTTGGCACGTAGTTGAATCTCAAAGATAAATCTATCATTTGCTATTTCATACATAATGAAGGTAATTATATCATCAGGTACGGATTTACAAACTTATAGCAAAAAAATGCTGAAATAAATAGGTCGGATAACTTTTTGAAACAAACCAGTTAATTGAACGAAAATCCGGAAAGTTGATGTTTTATAGAAGAGTGAAATCAGCATGCAAATTATATTCTTACCCATACTGAGTAAAATGGATCCTCTTCAAACAAAAAAAATTTAACTGATTACAACTTACCAAAACGATGATATCAACTATTCATGGTTTTATGAAGAGATTTCATATTCAATAAACACAGGTAATTTTTTTAATCATGTGTTTTTATATATCGACAATTTACAGGAACCAGTTTGTCAAATTAATCTTACGAATTTACACTTATTCAGTATTATTATACAGAATTGATCTGATCATGAATTATTTTCTAACTAACCGACTGTTGTTTTTGATCCTGATGTTGATCGGGTTCGTTTCCTGTGAACAAGATGACAATCAGTTGCCCTCTGTCATAGATTTCGAAATTCAACTTACCGATAGTATTGCTCCCGCTTCCATTTCATTTGTGAATACATCCGTAAATCTGGAATCTTTTGAATGGGATTTCGGGGATGGAACCATTAGCCATGAAGAATCTCCCGTGCATATATTTAATCAGGAAGGTGAATATACAATTCTTTTAAAAGCATGGAATGATCAGGAATATTATGTGGTCGAGAAGACCATTCGTTTAACTAAGGTATATGATTACATTATATCGAATAATTCGACTTACACACTCTATAACCTGACATCATATTATTCTGATGCCACACAGAATTACGCAGCGATTAATCATGGTCTTCTGAATGCTTTCGAGACATCTTCCCAGTGTCAGACCTCAAGCAAGAATCTGTATGTTTCATTTGAGGATAATAACGGCCGGAAATACAGGACTGCTTTTCCTTACAGCCTCTCGGATGGTATGTTAAATGAACTGGTTATCGATAAATACACGCTCATTATTGTGGCTCCTTAAGTTAATCCTTGAAAAGGATTTATCAATTCGCTTCTTTTAAATCCAACTAACCTAATTATAGACTCTCTAAAATTATTATATTATGCAAATTATCAGCTATTTACATATACATTTAAATTGACAATCACATTCACTTAAAGGCCTCAAAAACTTGGTGAAACCTTTGTGTCCCGAATGATTCGGGACACTAATAATACTCAAAAAATCAGACAGTCTCTTAAAATAATTATAGTAAATGGCGTTTACCCATGGGCGTGCCGTCGCCATAGTAGCTCTGGCACGTCGGCGATAAGACCCAAGACCCTAAAAAGAATTTTACCCTGTGCCAAGAGCATCCCGACTAGC
>CAZWIU010000130.1:0-10093 GCA_964634105.1 uncultured Bacteroidales bacterium
GCTAGGCTCCTCGAAATGAAAATTTAATTGGGTGTCCCAATGCACAAAACAGGTGCCTTCATCCCGAATGCTCGGGATTACGGCAGGCAAGCAATTTCCAATCTTCCATTACTCCAATATTTCATTCTTCCCTGCCTTCATTTCGATGAATCGTAATTTCGGCAGGCAGGCATTCTTCCAATAATTTGGCTCTTTGCCCAACATTGCGCTACTTTGGGCAACATTCCGTCTTAGTTATTATGTCCGATAGTTATTTTGAATTGAATCTTCTGACATAGATTATGCTGAACTCGGAGAAATCGGCTTCGCCGAAATTGGCATTGATATGAGCCCCGATTCCTATATTATGCTCCGGATTCTTCTCGGTATCTAACAAATACCAGTTGAGTCCGATGCGGCATGGAAAAATTTTCCGGCAAATATAGGAGAAGTGGCTGCCATATTCAAATTCTTCAAAAAATTTTGGGTAGAACGGCTTATACAGGTTGATGCCTCCTTCAATATCCAAACCGGCATGGCCGATAAGGAATTCACCGGCAGCAAAGAAATAAACATTTGAAGCAAAAGCACCGGATGAACGTGCATATTCCGTAACATCATTTTCTTCGGCAAAACGATACTGAAGATCATAATACCTGTATGTAAATCCGGATCTCACCCCGATATGATTCCGAAACAGAATACCGCCACCGATCGTCGATGAAAAAATATACCCTTTCCTGCCACCAACCGGTCCCGAAGTTCCGCCAAGTTCATTGATTCCGTTGCCCTGGCGAAAAAAGAGAAACGTACATCGCCTTTTGTTTCCTTCCCATTTTGATGGACGAGTACCTTTTAAAACTCCCGATCCTGTATAAAATTGATAGGAAAAATTAACCATAGCAGCATTCAGTCCGAAGTTGGGAAGTTGCGTATGCCCATTTGAAGCATGCAGATAACATAAACCAATATATAAACCTGATTTAGGACCAATATAAATACGCTGCTGAATGCCCCCTTGAAACGACCAGGTAAATCCGGAACCGATAGCTTTATTGAGGCGATTATGCTCCGGGTCATAGAATCTGGTGAAATAAGAAAGTCCGAGAGCAAGGCGTAGTTTAAAGGAATTTAGTCCATTCTTAAAAGGACTGAATACCAGGAAAGGGGCTATTGAAAATTCCCTCCCAAGCAGGCTGTCGTTACCAAGATCAGAATATAAAAAATTCATCCCATACTGAGGAAAATTATAGACTGTTGAACGGCTCAGCAATGTATCGGCACAGTGCACTCCAATGTTAAGTCCTATTGTCTGCCTTATAGCTGTCTCGGGAAAATCGGTATAGTTAGGTACATTGTATCCGAACATGATCTCGGGCTGAATAAAAAAAGAATTGGTATAGGCCTTTTGCGAAAGAGCCTGAGGAAATAGATTTATAAACCCATTCAGAAATATAAGACTAACGAGCATTATTCCCCGAATTCCGGATGCTGTTGATAAAATAAAAGCTGAAGGGTATACAGGCATTGTGAAAATAGTTAGCTGTAGTTTTCGGGTTGTAATTCAGCAGTGATATTATTGCCCAATAAAAAATATTCCTGCGTGTTCTGCTGAGATTTAACCCCAGGTTCAAAATTAGAAAAAACACCTGCTCATACTAATTCATACGAACGATTTTTTAAACAAGGAACAAATGACAGATGCTTTAAACACAATGGATGATACGCATAGGATTGTATAGTTGAGACAGTTTATTACTTTACTACTGTTGAGGCACGGCATGCAGTATTGGAAGTTGAGGCACGGTATGCCTTATTGGAAGTTGAGGCACGGCATGCCGTGCCTCAACAGACAAAGATCAGGCATTTAAAATTCGTCCTCAATATATTGAAATCATACCTTAACATTAGAATAATCAGTCGTCGTATATCAATTAATTTTAAGTTAGGTCGTCTAAATCTCATTTTTATTTTCATATTTGTTTTAAATACGTTAGAGGTTATATGAGAATACGAAAAAATACTCGATTAAAAGGTTATAATTACGCACGTCCAGGAATATATTTAATTACAATTTGTACACAACTCAGGGAACCCTATCTGGGAAAATGCACCAATGGTAAGGTGTCATTGTCCCCCATCGGTATTAAAGCTGAGTTATGCTGGAATGAAATACCTGAGCATTTTAAACATTTAAAACTTGGAGCACATATTATTATGCCTGACCATATTCATGGAATATTAATCCTCAATCATCACTCACATTATAAAGCCCGATCAAATGAAATATCAATTAAGTTTGGCCCTTTACCAAAAGGATCGATACCTGTAATTATTGGCCACTATAAAGCTGCAGTTACCAGGTGGTGTTATAAGAACAAAATGTCTTATTTTGCCTGGCAACCCCGATACTACGATCATATTATCAGTAATCAGATCGAGTATAAACGACTAACAAATTACATATTGACAAATCCATTACGATGGAATGCTGATGATAGAACTATTCATGAATCATAGTTGAATGTCGTTATAGTTGAGACAGTTTATTACTTTACTACTGTTGAGGCACGGCATGCAGTATTGGAAGTTGAGGCACTGCATGCCGTGCCTCAACAAACCCTGAAATAAGGCTTAACTCAATATATAAAGCCCGGCGGTTAATGAAAAGGATTAAAAAAGACTAAATTTAAAATTCAAAAATCGGCAGCAATGAAGTCAATGTATTTACTTTTAACCGGAATAGTATTTTTATCGGGGTTCGGGATAACTTGCGGACAGGAATTAACGATCCTGCATACAAACGATATGCATTCGAAACTAACCGGTTTCGGGCCTGAAAGCGAATACTCGCCCCAGGTAACAGGAAACGATAGTACCCGGGGAGGATTCGCCCGTCTTGCAACGATCCTTGAACAGGCAAGAGAAAAATCTCCGGATAAAATAGTAATACTCGATGCCGGCGATTTTTTGATGGGCAGCCTTTTTCATGTTGCTGAAGAAGAAACCGGTTTTCAGTTGAACCTGATGAAGCGGATGGGATATGATTATGTCACCTTTGGCAATCATGAATTTGAATTCGGGCCCGAAACCCTGGCTTCGATTATTAAAAGTGCAGGCAACCGGGGTGGTCATCCGCAGATAATTGCCTCGAATACTGTTTTCAGCAAAAAGTCGGACATGGATGATGGTCTTGAACAGCTTTGTAATACAGGCGTTATTCAACCCTATTCAATTATTACTAAGAATAAAATAAAGATCGGTATCATCGGGCTGGTAGGTATTGATGCTGCGAGTGTAGCTCCTGCCAGTAAGCCTGTTACTTTTACAGACCCTGTTAAAGCAGCCTCCAAATGGTCGGATTATCTGAAAAAAGAACACAACGCCGACCTGATCATTGCGTTATCGCATTGCGGTATACTTCCGGATGCAACGGGCACAGGCTATACAGGAGAAGATATTGAACTTGCCAGGAAAGTGCCTGCTATCGATATCATCATCAGCGGACATACCCACGTTTTGACCCCCGGATATATAAGGGTGGGGGATACTTATATTATTCAGGCGGGAAGCTATGCCGCGCAGGTTGGCGAAATAAAACTGAAATATGAACACGGAAGTATTTCTGACTTCAATTTTAACATTATTGCCGTTGACGACAACGTAAAAGGTGACAGCGCCATAAACGATGAAATAGAAAAACAGGCCGATTACATTGACCAGCGATACTTAGCTGTTACAGGATTAACCTGTGATGAGAAAATTGCAAAAACGAACTTCAATCTCAATTGCGATTTTACTGATTTGAAAAACAGTAATCTTGGCCCATTCCTTGCCGATGCCTCTTTTTATTACCTTGAAAGTACAGGGAATCATGCCGATTTCAGCCTGGTTGCCTCAGGAACCATCAGGGAGGATATTGTAACAGGAATGCACGGGCTGATCACAGTTGCAGATGTATTCAGAGTGATGTCGCTTGGAGAAGGATACGATAATGTTCCGGGTTACCCGCTGGCAAAAATATACCTCACTGCTTACGAGGTTAAACAGTTAATGGAAGTTCTCTTAATATCACGGGCTGGCGGCGGCGACGGGTATATTTATTTCTCCGGCATCAAAACATATATCGATCCGGATAAAGGATTGTTGAAGAAAGTACAGAAAATAGAAATAGATGGTAAAGAAATTAATCTTTCAAAAGATAATAAGACGCTCTATAGTCTGGCTGCCAATACTTACCTGTTGAGTTTCTTCGGAAGGATCAGGAAGTTAAGTCATGGTATGGTAAAAATTACTCTTAAAGACAAATATGGAAACCCGGTCACAGATATGAAAGCACAACTTGTGGATATCAAGCCTGAACAGGAGGGAATTCAGGAAGCCAAGGAGTGGCTGGCGGTAATAGAATACATGAGGAGTTTCGAGAAGAACTCCGATAACATGCCTGAGATACCTGATATTTACCGGAAGCCGGAAAGTTCGGTGGTAAGCCTTAAATAATTTGTTTCAATGAGCAGTAATACGTTTATATACTTGATTAATCAGATGTCTCATCAATAAATCCAAAATACTATGAAATTCGGTTCATCATAAAGATGCGTACTTAATTATAAAAAAAGAGGTATTTTAGAAACAAAAAATGTCTACAAGTTTGCTTCAACATGGCTTTGGGTTAGTAAACCAAGAATATTTAAAGACCGAATACAAAAACGGCACTGTTATTTTTCACATTCAAACAAAGGAAGACAAGCTCCAATGCAGTCATTGCCATAGCTACAATGTCATAAAGAAAGGAGTTATAACCAGGCGCTTTCGGACAGTTCCAATAGGCCTTAAACCGGTTTTTCTTCAAGCAAAGATACAGCGTTTAGAATGTAAGGATTGTGGCCTCACCCGTCAGGAAAGGATACAATATGCTGAAGAAAAAAAAGCTTCACCCATAGATTCCGAAGGTATGTCTTAGACCTTCTGAGGTGTATGACAATTGAAGACGTGGCATATAATGTTAAAATGAGTTGGAACACAATAAAGAATATAGAGAAGGGATACCTGCAGGAACATTACTCAAGACCAAGTTTACAGGATGTAAGCCGCATAGCCATTGATGAATTTGCTATATTGAAAGGACATGTTTATATGTCAGTTGTTATGGATATAGATTCTGGCCGTGCCCTTTTTGTTGGTGAAGGAAGGAGTAAAGAAAGCCTTGAAAAATTCTGGCAAAGGGTAAAACATTCCGGAGTCCAAATAAAAGCTGTAGCCATCGATATGTGGCCGGCATACATTGGTTCTGTAATGGAAAATTGCCCTAATGCCGAGATTATTTTTGACCATTTCCATATCATTAAGATGTTCAATCAAAAACTTGATGAAATAAGAAGAGATATATTCCGTGATGAAACGGAACTTAACAAACGCTCCTTAATAAAGGGGACCAGGTGGTTGCTGTTAAAAAACCAGGAAAACCTTACAAAACCTGCAAGCGAGAAACTAAAAGAAGCATTAGCTGTAAACAAGCCTCTGTCTACTGCATACTATTTAAAAGAAGATCTCAAACTTTTGTGGATGCAGGAAAACATTGAAAAAGCCTTGAGTTTTCTTGAAAATTGGGCTAAACAAGCATATGAATCAGGGATATTCAAATTGCGAGAGTTTGCAAATACATTACTTGCCCATCGCAGCGGAATTCTTAACTGGTATAAACATCGAATATCAACCGGAAAATTAGAAGGCTTTAACAATAAAATAAAAGTGCTTAAACGAAAAGCTTATGGATATCGAGATTTTGATTTCTTTATCTTAAAAATTCAAGCATTACATTTATCCAGGTACGAATTATTATGATGAACCTGAAATTCTTTATTACCGACGTATTTGGAAAGGATAAGTATTCGGGGAATCAGCTGGCTACTTTTTTCGATTTTGGAACTCTTTCCACAGAGGAAATGCAAAAAATGGCCAAAGAGATTAACTTCTCCGAAACTACTTTTATCACTTCTAAAACGAGAGAAAATGATGGTTATAATGTAAGGATCTTTACACCCGAAAGTGAGATAGGCTTTGCAGGCCATCCCACACTGGGTACAGCGTTCATCATAAAAAAGTACCTCGACAATACAATTCAGGATCGGGTGATACTGAATTATAAGGTAGGACAAATTCCTGTTGATATTGAGAATGACATTCTCTGGATGACACAGAAACAGCCCGAATTCGGAAAGAATATAGACAGAACATTATTAGCCAGCGTCCTTCAACTTAACGATGCAGAAATCGATGATCGGTTTCCCTCGCAGGAAGTGACCACCGGTCTGCCTTTCACATTGGTTCCTGTCCGATCGCTGAGCGCGCTGAAAAAAGCAAAGGTTAATCACGCAGTATATGAGAAGTTTTGTACAATAACCCCTGCCAAAGGAATTATGATTTTTTGTACGGAAGTTTATGAGAAAAACCACCAATTGTCGACACGGGTGTTTGTCGATTACCTGGGTATACCAGAAGATCCGGCCACCGGCAGTGCAACGGGATGCCTGGCAGCCTATCTTTTAAAAAACAACGTGATGAATTCCTCAGAAATAGAGCTGACACTTGGGCAGGGGTATGAAATCGGCCGGCCCTCCGAACTATTTATTCATGCATCCGTCAAAAAGGATCAGTTTACTATAAAAGTCGGGGGAAAAGTAATTGAGATCGCAGAAGGAAACTGGAAAACCAATGAGTAATTGTTTCCTTGTTCATGAGTTCTTTTGCTTGAATATCTATAGGATTAGTTGTAACTTGAGAGCCTGGAATTGTTTAGGTAATTCGACTGCTTAATAACAAACTTTGCATTCATGAAAACATCTGCAACTCTTTTCCGATGGCTACCACGCATGTTGTGTATTCTTGCCATTGTTTTTATAAGTCTTTTTGCTGCCGATGCATTTAATTCCAAGCTGTCTTTCTGGAAACAGCTGGGAGGTTTTTTTATCCACCTTATCCCCTCGTTTATCCTCCTGGCGATCCTTATCCTTGCCTGGAAAAATGAATTCTGGGGAGGTATTTTATTTATAGTTGCCGGAGGTATTTGTGCCCCTGTACTATTTAATTCCAACTTCCACGTCAGTCAGTCGGTAGTAAAAAGTCTCGGTGTAATGATTGCACTGGTCTTGCCATTCATAATCGTTGGAATTCTATTTATAATAAGTCATTATAAGGGGAAAAAGAATCCAACCTGATAATTTAACGATTAAAATGATCCTGACAGAAAACTATTAATTAGCTTGACAATGACCATTCAAGACTGCATTCAATTCACAAATGAAAACAAAATATGCTATGTAGCTACCACCGATGGTGATCAGCCGCGTGTCCGTGCTCTTGGATTCTGGTTTGCAGATGAGAGCGGATTCTATTTCCAGACAAGCACTATAAAAGAATTTCCGCACGAGCTGGAAAAGAATCCTAAAATAGAAGTATGTTTTTACCAGCATAAAGGCACGTTGGGCACCATGCTGCGAATTGCAGGTAAGGTCGAATTCCTGAATGATGATAAACTAAAAAAGAAAGTAATCAACGACCGTCCTTTCCTTAAGAACTTCGGACTTTCGGAGAACGATCCCCGGCTCGTTATTTTCAGGATTGCACATGGCACTGCGCACTTCTGGACCCCGGAGAATAATCTTAAATCCAAAGAGTATATTGAGTTTTAGTAGATAAATGAATTACTAATTCCAATCACGGAATGGATCAATCTTCCCTGAAAAAGTTATAAATGCTGTTAGAATTTCGTGCTAGGTTATGGGCATTTTGCATTGAAAGCGTAAATGAGAGAATGATCAAGCTTTCAACGATTCAATATAACTTTTGGCATCTTTCAGGCTCGCCCCGGTTTCATGCATAAAAGCTTTTATTGCCGCCATTTTATCTCCGCTCCTGAGCAGCTCCCATACTGTTTCAGAGGTTTCCCATTCCGGAACCTCATTATCATTGATACCTAACCTGCGGAATAGATAATTCATGCGGACTTCAAGCCTCTTTAACCGTTTATTAATTTCTTCCAGTTCTGTCATGCTAGGAATTAAAAATCAAAATTTTCCGGATCGGCGCCAATACGTTCATTTTTATCCAGTGCATCGATTCTGTGCATGTCTTCTTCCGAAAGTTCAAAATCGAAAATACCCGCATTCGAAATAATCCTTTCGCGATGCACCGACTTAGGTATTGTAACCACCCCTTTTTGTAAATCCCATCGGAGGGTAACCTGCACCGGTGTCTTACCATGTTTTTGGGCAATTTCAGCAAGAACAGGAATTTCATTTACCCTGCTTCTGATAATCGGCGACCAGGCTTCGGACTGTATCGAATGCTTACGGCAATAATTTAACAGATCGGGTTGCGCAAGGTACGGATGGAATTCCACCTGGTTGACCATAGGAACCGTTCCCCCCAGTTTTATAATGTCTTCAATATGATGAATATTGAAGTTGCTTACCCCTATCGCTCTTGCTTTTTTTTGTTGATAGAGTTCTTCAAGGGCATGCCATGTTTCTATATACATACCTTTCACAGGCCAATGTATGAGGTAGAGATCTATATAATCCGTTTGCAGCAGATCCAGGCTGACATTAAAAGCGTCGAGGGTTTTCTGAAAACCCTGATCCGAATTCCATACTTTAGTAGTAATAAAAATATCTTTTCTTTTTAGGCCGCTTGTCCTTACCGCATCACCGACGCTTTTTTCGTTCCTGTATAAGGAGGCTGTATCGATATGCCTGTACCCGGCTTCCAATGCCCAATGAATGGCTTGAATGGTTTCGGTACCTTCTTTCGCTTCAAACACACCAAGACCAATATACGGCATAGCAACACCATTTGAAAGGTTTACTGTACCTCTGATATCAGTTATCTTCATACTTTACTCTAACTTAGTAACAAAAATTCTCCTGAAAAGAATTACTAATTTATCCAATAATTCATATTCTTGAAAGAATGGAACAACGCGATTATTTGTTGCGACAATTAGAACTAATGACTCAGGCTATGGTTGCCCTGATCAGGCGGTTACTCGGAATGAAAGATCCCGGACATGAGGAAGAAGCCATGCAGGCAACTGATGAGTTGTTGAAAGAATACCTCGGCACCACGCTGCAGGAGATTATTGATGTGCCCGCTGAAAAGTGTATTGAATTTCTCGTCCATGAGAAAAAACTGCACCCATCGAATGTAGATCTGTTTGCAGAGATGTTGGTATTGAATGCAACCCTGTTATCTGATCTGGAACAAAAAAAGAAACTATTGAAGATTGCACTCGAATTATTGACCTGGTTGGATGTTAATGGAAAACTGTATTCGATGGATCGTCAGCAGAAAATAGTTGAGGTACGCAGACTCCTGGGTATTAAAAACTAATTCGGAAAGTCAACATGTTATGAAGGATAGAGATTCCGATTTTTTCATGATATTCAAGGATTATATTGAAAAATATATAGGGCAAAAGCTTATTTCATGGTCATACCTTTCTGAAATACTTCAACTTCGGCGTTATAAAAAGGACCAGTTTATTGTGCAGGAAGGACAGGTTTTTAAAAATGAAGCTTTTGTTGCTGAAGGTATCTTCAGGGCTTTCCTGAAGGGAACTGAAGGTGAACAAGTAAACACAGCATTCTATCGTGGACCTGAGATAGTGGCTCCCTATCTTACACGAAATGCTAATGACAAGCATTGGTCTAACTTCCAGGCTATATCACCTTGTTCGCTTGTGCTATTTGACGCTTCGGAATTCAGTAAGCTTATTCATAATTATGCCGACATCCGTGAATTTGCATATATGGTAATTGAAAACGAGTTACGGTTTAAAGCGACAAAAGAAATTTATTTCAGCAGTAAAAGTGCTTCTGAACGTTTACAGTTTTTCAGGGAAACATATCCTGGCCTGGAAAACAGGATACCGCTTCATCATATTGCCTCTTTTCTTGGAATAACCATTGTATCATTGAGTCGTTTGCGAGCCCGGATGCGTTAAAAATTTAACATTTGTTAAAATCAGGTATCAATTTAGTTACCATCTTCGCATACAAATAACTTAGGGTTTGCTGATTTTCTCAGCATAAATTATTAGCAAAAATTAAATTTA
>CAZWIU010000131.1:0-9784 GCA_964634105.1 uncultured Bacteroidales bacterium
TGGTGTGAGAGGACGGCAAAGCTAATTTATGGAACTTTGCCTCCTACTTTAATTCAAAAGCAGTGATTGAATTTTCGGATGTATCTTTATAATTATCTATTAGTTGACCTCTTCAGAATCGGGTATGAATAAAGTATCATTAATAGCCTTTTATGGTGAAAAGCCTGAGAAATTAAAAAAAATATTTTCTCACTGCCAGCAACTTATTCAGCAATCGGCATTAAAATCTTTCTTCATTCCTTACTCGTTGGAACAAATTCATACTACTCTCATTGGATTGGAAATGACTGGAGAAGGCTTTGATCTGTATAATAGTAATTTCTATGAACAAACAGGAAAATATAAGAAAGCGGATTTCACACAGTTTAAGGAAATCATCTTACGGTATTTTCCTATGAATTTAAGAATAGGCGGGTTTTTATCCAACAATGATGATTTTCTTAGCTTCGGTCGGAAACCCTATGAACGTTCCTTTTCAATCAACAGAAAGACCGGGAAGGCTGTTATTATCGGGTGGCCTCACACACAAAACGATTTTACTGCTATTCCTTTATTGAACTTCCGAAACCATGTCAAAGATCGATGTAATATTGCGCATAAATATTCCAACGATAACGATTTCTATTTTGTGTTAGGTGATGTTGACATTCATGCTGAAATGAACACTGAATTTAACAGCAAACCTGATCAGTTAATGGATGAATTGGCCTTGGAAATGCGTGATTACCTCTCTCTTCATCCGGTTGATGTTCACCTTACAATCGATTCTATTCAACTCATTCAATATACAGATACAAGGGTACCTATATCCTCAACAAGAATGTACCGGATCTCGGGCCATTGGGAAAATTTACCGGGATTTATTGCTGCTTTGTATACCAGATAGCCTCGTTTCAGCAGGCATGATCCGATAGTAAAAAGCTGTTTAATATCAATTAGTACATTATTTTCAAATGAATGGCTATTGCTAGATAAATAATTATACCTTTGCACGCTTATTTAAAGATGGATATGTTGGGGACATAGCTGGAAGGATGGAATAATGGAATGATGGATGGCTGAGTTGTAAATTAACCAAAACATCATTCCAATGATTTAATCATTTTACATAAAATAATGCAAACATCCTTAATATCCGATCCATCTTTAATCAGATAATAATTAGTTAAATCGTACGGGGTCCAATATACAATCTCCTTCCTGGCAGGTTTATTGAGGATCGCGAAAGAAGGGGAAAATATGGAAACATTTATGGAATCGGGCTTACGGCCCGAAATTATGCAGGCTATTAACCTGCTTGGTTTTGAAACACCAACACCTGTTCAGCAACAAACTATACCGGTCCTGTTGAACGATACCACCGACCTGGTAGCATTGGCTCAGACAGGAACGGGTAAGACCGCAGCCTTTGGCCTCCCGGTTATCCAGTTAACTGACCTGTCGTCTGAAGATATCCAGGCATTAATCTTATGCCCGACCCGCGAACTTTGTATGCAGATTGCATCCGATATGGGGAAATTTTCAGCCTACCTGAAAAAATTCAAAGTTACTGCTGTATATGGCGGAGCCAACATCGAGACGCAAATCAGGTCTATTAAAAAGGGTACACATGCCGTGGTTGGCACTCCTGGAAGGGTACTCGACCTTATCCGTCGCAACGTGCTGAAACTAAACCATATCAGGTGGCTTGTTCTCGACGAAGCAGACGAAATGCTTAATATGGGTTTTAAGGACGACCTGGATGCTATCCTTGCCCAAACTCCCGGAAAGAAACAAACTTTGCTGTTTTCGGCAACAATGCCAAAGGAAATTGCCGAGATTGCCAGGCAGTATATGAAAGATCCTGTTGAAATATCAATAGGTAAACGTAATGCCGGCGCCGAAAATGTTCGTCATGAGTATTACATAGTGCATTCGCGCGACCGATACCTTGCACTGAAGCGTATCGTTGACATCAACCCTTCGGTATATGGTATTGTTTTCTGCAGAACCCGTCAGGAAACAAAAGAAGTTGCCGACAAGCTGATGCAGGACGGGTATAATGCCGATGCATTACACGGCGATCTTTCGCAGGCCCAGCGTGATTATGTAATGAACCGTTTCCGGATAAAAAACCTTCAGCTTCTTGTTGCCACCGATGTTGCTGCCCGTGGAATCGATGTTACAGACCTTACCCATATCATTAATTATAACCTTCCTGATGATCTTGAAGTGTATATTCACCGTAGCGGCCGTACCGGCAGGGCAGGGAAAAGCGGAGTGTCAGTCTCTATCATACACACACGCGAAACATCCAGGATTGCCGAACTGGAAAGGATGACGCGTAAAACATTCGACCGGAAAAAAGTCCCGGGTGGAAGGGAAATCTGCGAAAAACAACTTTTTAACCTGGTCGATAAGGTAGAAAACACTGAGGTTGATGCGCAAATAGAACAATTCCTTCCTGTAATATATAAGAAACTCGAATGGCTGTCGAGGGAGGAACTTATCAAACATTTTGTTTCGGTTGAATTCAACAGATTTCTGACATATTACCGGGACGCAGTCGATCTGAATGTACAGATGAAGGATCATCAGAGGCAATCAAAAGACAGGGGAAGGAAAAAGAGTTTTACGAGATTCTTCTTAAATCTTGGTTCGAAGAACGGTATTGATCCCCAGGGTATTATTTCTCTGATCAACAGGAATACAAAGGGCAGCAGGATTGAAATCGGAAAGATCGACATCATGAAGAAGTTCTCTTTCTTTGAAATTGACAGCCGTTTTGAGCATGATATCCTGAAAGCATTCCGAAAAACCGATTTCAACGGAATACCACTGAAGGTCGAACTATCAACTCCAGACACTAAAGGCTTCACGCGGCAGAACGATCAGCCCCGAAAGAAAAAAAGGAAAAAACCAGGAAAACAGTAATGGAACTATTCCTGAAGAAAACATTTGTTTAAAACCACATCCATCAGGTAACCGTTGCAGATACCTTTTATCTTCACCTCATCGCCGACGGTAAATACTTCTTTGCTGATGGTGTTCTTGTCGAAACTGCAAAGAACGCCCGATATAGACTCAGGGTTTTTCAACGTAACAGTGATAACGGCAGCATCGTCTGTAATACCGGCAATGGTTCCCGTTACCAGTATTACCTTGTCATTGTATAATTTATTAGCCTCAGCTTCATCAGCTTCATAAGCCTGAATAAGATTTTCTGCTGTTATTTCTACATCGGCTTTCTTTGATTTTACTGTTTTACTGGCTGGTCTGAAAACCCAGAATACCACGATAGCGATTATTACGAATGCGCTTACAGATCCTGTAATAAGAATGTTTTTTCGTGTCATATGGTTGGCTTATTAGTTTGGCAAATAATTTACATCGACATTGACTTCGATTTCACGTGCAATTTTTTCTTTTACAATATCGGGAATTTTAATATTATAATCTTCGGGGCGCACGATAAATTTTGCTTTTGCATTTACTGACGATCCGGAAACGATGATTATACCTGGTGTTGTTACCTTGTTAGTAATACCATGGATGGTTAATTCTCCACTGACCTCAACATTGTACGATCCATCTTTCCCGAAATCCAGGTTGTTAGGTTTGGTTATGGTACCAGTAAAACCAGATTTTGGATAGGTATCCGATTCCATATAATTCTCATTAAAGTGTTCCTGCATAAGTTTTTTTTCAAACTCAAACGATTTGACAAGAAGGCTAAACTGAATTGTAAGATTGTTTTTGTCGAGAATGGAAACCACCTGATTATTATGCGCAGTAATATCTTCAACCGGGGTATGAGAATAGAACCATACGTGGCCATTCCTGGCAGTCATTTTTTGTGCCTGCGTTGGCAGGTTCAATAATACCACGAGTAAAAAAAGTATCTGTTTCATATGCATGTTTATAAGTTAAACAAAAAACTGCATATTTTGATCATTTTAAAGTGAAAACACGCGACAAATTAAACCCGATATGGATACCTCCGTCCAGCCATCGGCCTGTAGTTTCGCCTAAAAATCCCTTTTCGATCATGGCCAGTGAATTGGTGAGGTGAACCTGAAAGACATGCCCTCCGGTTTCGATGTCAAATCCGATAGAGAGTGGATTATAAGTCTTTTCACTCCGGTAATCATGGACAGGCGGAATAACATAGTAATATTCAGCATTGACCGATATCCGCTTTGTTATTTTAAACCGGGCTCCGGCACCGAAAGCCCACAAATCATTTGGATCGAGCTCGGTGGCGACAAGATTGCGATGAACATAGCTTGGATTTATTTCGCATGAAAAACGCTCTCCGAATTTTCTCGCAATCAGGAACTGATGCACATAGCTCATCCTTGCCCAGAAAGGTAATTCACCGGGTTGTTCCCATTTGAGTGTGTTTAATGCAGCACTCGTGAAATAAGAAATCGAGACGGGCATTTTACCCCTGTTAATGGTCTGCCGAAACAGGGTAAACTTGAGTGAACCGTCGTACGTTTTTTCATAAGTACCTCTTCCGATCCCTATCTGCAGCCAATTGGCAATACCATAATCAAATCCGAAATGAATATTTGCCTGGTCGAGTCCCCAAAACTCGTAAGCGCCATCATTTACTTCGCCGAAACGATGCGAAATTCTGAAGTCGAGTTGGCCTTCGGGCATCCGCTCAACCGATTGCCCGCTTACGATATGTGTCGATTTAAATGTAGCGTATACATACTCAACGTTTTCTGCCGTTGTTTCTTCCAGCAATTCGTCAATATCCTGGCAGTAGCAATATGGCCGAAGAAGAACGATAAGTAGTAAAGTGGCAAGTTGTTTTGGCATAAGGAATCTATTTAGTTATCCGGCGACCCTGAATCGATCCAGATATAGAACCAGGCTAAGGTACAATCGTCAAGTTTCCCGCCACCCTTAGGCATGGGGCTGTATCCGGATGCATGACTGATGGATCCGAATAAGCTTCCATCATCGGCACGTAATTTTACATCGGCATAATCTTCCAGTTTAATGCTTCCTCCCTGGGATGAATTGCTGCTACTGTGGCAACGATAACAGACCGATTGTAAAACAGGCTGAATAGTACCTGAGAAAGTGACATTTGTGGTATCACAGGTTTCCGGGTTAATATCGGGAAATAAAAACTCTTCGCTGTCGTAATAACAGCTTGAAAACAAAAAGGCTAATAAACCAATCAACGTCGCTGATTTCATATCCTTCTTTTAATATTAATTATCAGGAGTCCCCTGATCAATCCAACGTTCTATTATTCGTATTGAGCATTCATCTAATTGATTACCACCGGGAGGCATTGGTGCAAAACCATCCAGGTAGCGTAAGGCTCCGATCAAAATAGGTGTATCATTTTGCATCAGTTCAGCAGAAGATACTATATTTTCATAGTTGTTTAACAATATACCTCCATTCCCCGGGGGTGTGTTATGACATCTTGTACAATTACTTTGTAAAATTGGGAATACCTGATTTGCAAACGATATAACATTCAGGGTGTCACAATTTACTTCCAGGCATTCGGTATTCAAAGCTCCCTGTGAAATCCAAACCTGTATGAGGTTTCGTTCGTAAAGCGAAAGTGGGTTACCGGGAGGCATAAAGTTTTCTCCATTAATGTTGGTTATCACCTTATAAAGCTCGCTCTTCCTGGGATTTCCGGGCGTAACCAATGCTAGGATTGAAGCGTAGTCCGTAGCTGCAAACCCTTCGGCTTTGGTTAATGAATCATGACAACCTGAGGTACCGCAAGAGAGATGTAGCAGAGGAAATATCTCACTATCAAAACAGACAGTATCAAGCATTCCAGAATCGACCGGATCGTGTGTACAGGATGAAAAGAAGATGAAAGAGAAAAGTATTGAAGAAAGATAAATATCAAGGAGTATATTTCGTTTTAAATTCATATATCACTATCCGAATCCTTAAGCTTGTAATATAGCACTTTTTACGATATTATACTGGAGGAAAATAAAAAAACCGGGACAAGGCTCACACTTGCTTAACCCGGCATTACGATTCGAGCATCAGATATATTTTGAAAAGATAGGTAGCTAGATTGATGTCATAGATAGTTTCTGTTTATTTTGCAGCCAGTTCTGCATATTCGGTATAGACAAACTTTATACGGTCCAGCGACTCTTCGAAGATTTCCGCAGTTTCCCGGCTATCATCATCACCTTCTTCATAATGCCAGTTAATCAGAATACTGAAGATCTTCTCATTTGAGTCGAGTTGCCGGAATAGTTCCAGCAATTTTTTGCTGGATGCTGTATTGATATACTCTAAATTGATATCAAGGGTAACATCCATTATTTCGAGCTCACTAACAAAAGCAATCAATGGATCATAAAAGCTAGAGGCATTCTCAGGAAAGGATCTTCCTTCCAGTTTTAACCTTCCATCGGGGTTAAAATCAACCATGGGAGAGTGGTTTGTAGGCACGATTACTATTTTTTCCATAACACGAGATTCGATTTATTGATTGTAACGAATACAAATAAAGTAAGTTAGGAGGTATTGATTAATCACCTTCATACGGTGATATTTATCATCTTTTTTTGGGTGAATGATTTTAGCCAGGAAATGTATGGAGCAGAGATAATTATTATAAGTTGATGGCCAACAATCCTATCCTTTACATCACATAAAAGGCTATATAGGCGATGCACATTATTATTTTACCATTTAACATCAAAGCCGGTACTACGAGCCAGTCGTAAGACAATTATCAAAAACTATGATGAAGGGGAAAGGCTTATTAAGAGTTACCCTTTCAATAAGGAATTATTTGCCAACCTCCGGTTTTTTATGGAGATAAAATGATTGAATAATATCATTTCAGTCTCCCCGTATTCTGTATTTCTGAAGCCGGTACAAAAGCATACATTCCAAAGTAGGTTCCAACAAAGCCACCGGCTGTTTTGGTACTTAATAGCGTACCGTCAACATCCTTCTCAACCAGAATCCAGGTATCAGGTTGAGTTGCATAATAAAAATCGTAGAATTCTCCCCGTGCATCAATTTTAAGAAATATATGGTCTGTATTATTCACTGGTATTTGTTTTATTGTAACGGGTCCCTGATCAGAGCCTTTTTCCAGCAAAATAATCCGTTTGCCCTCGTGCATGCTTACACCGAGGAAATAGTAATGTTCTTCATTCTGGAACGCAACCATTCCGGCTTTATCATTTTCGATAGTTGGCTTATAAAACATTGAAACTGATGCCGTACAAAATGCATGTTGTTGCCTGCGGCCTATGAACGAAGGCTGGCCAAGTTCATTAATTGAGGCGTTTCTTGCTTTTACCAGAAGATTACCATCAACAAGTTCATACCATTTTTCGCGGGGTGTACGGATAAAATTCCAATACAGCGCCAGGGTCGAATCGGTAAATTCATCACGCAGGGTGAAATTACCATTGAGCGGTATGGCAGCGCTGTCTGATGCATCCACGGTTGGTCTCGAATTAATATAGGGGACTGTTTCATTGCCTGCGGTAATCACCGGCCATTCGTCAATCCACTTAACGGGCATCAGAAAAGTCTGCCGGCCTGTGTTATAGTAATCTTCTTTATACGGCGTACAACCCAGGAATACTGCCCACCATTCACCTGCCGGAGTCTGCACAAAATCGGCATGTCCCGTACAGGTAACCGGATATTTGCGATTTGGATCAAGATGGCGTTGTGTAAGTATAGGGTTATTTTTACCGGGAAGGTATGGGCCGAATACATTTCTACTGCGGAACACAACTTCGGAATGACCTTCAGCGGTTCCTCCCTCGGCAGCGATGAGATAGTACCAGCCGTCTTTCTTGAAAATATGGGGCCCTTCTACCCAAATGGGTTTTTTACTGATATCAACACCTCCATCGACAATTACTTTGCGCGGGCCAACCAGTTTAAGAACGGCAGCGTCAAATTCCTGTATCCAGATTGCACGGTGGCCATTATAAAGCGGCTCACGGGCAGGAGGTCCGTTATTAATCATATACGCTTTGCCATCGTCATCAAAGAACAGGGAGGGGTCAATGCCATCTATTTCTGGTAACCAGACAGGATCGGACCATGGGCCTGCCGGATTGGTTGCAGTTACAACGAAATTACCGCCTGCATCAACAAGCGTGTTTACAACATAAAAGACACCTTTATTATAGCTAATAGCAGGAGCAAAAACACCCCGGGATATTCCGAGCGAATCGAGATTCATTTGCGAAGGCCGGTCAAGAACATGTCCAAGCTGATTCCAGTGTATGAGATCTTTACTGTGAAATACAGGAATGCCTGGGAAATAAGAAAAGGTCGAATTCACCAGGTAAAAATCGTCATTTACCGCGACCATGCTGGGATCGGGGTAAAAGCCTGCCAGGATAGGATTCAGATATTCATCGGATGTCGGCTCCAGGCCTTCGTATATTGGATCGTACCCTTGGTATTCAAACCATTCAAAGGTTGCATAACCATCTTTATAGATATGTCTTTTCCCTTTATCAGAGCAGGAGATTGCGAACAAACCTACGCATATTACTCCAAGACTTAAACAAAAGGCGAAAATCTGTGTCTTCATGAATTCTGGCTTTTAGTTGAACTATTTAGAATAACTTTAATTATCAGATAGTATTTTATCGTATTGATTTTTAGTGACATTTAAACACTTTTCAGGTCATTACATGTCCTTAAATAAACAGGTACTTAATGATAAAGAATATTCCTTATGTGTAGTGAATTGTTGAATTACTAAAAGTACTTTATTATTTTTCAATTTTCTGTTTACAGCTTCCACCTTTCGGAGTTCTACCTGCTTTCTTGCCATCAAGAATATCTTTCATTGCAGATGCCGGCATGGTACCACGGTAATACACATCGTTAATAAACAAAGCGGGAGTTCCCCGAACCATGTACGATTTAGCCTCATCAATATCTTTTTTTATCATTGCTTTTGTTGCAGTATCACCCATGCATGCTGTGAATGATTCCTGTTTCAGAGATAATTCTTCTGTACAGGAATCAATTGATTTATCGTTAATGCTACCCTTTGTAGATAATATTTTATCAGCCATTTCCCAGAATTTTCCCTGTTGACGGGCACATTCAACGGCCAGGGCAAAACTTTCGGCATGCTCATGCATTTTCAACGGGAAATCGCGGAAAACAACTTTCACCTTGCCGGTATTTATATAGTCTTTCTCAATTTCTTTCAGGTTCTTATATACTTCTCTGCAGAAAGGGCATTCGTAATCGACAAAAGCAACGATGGTATTCGGGGCATCCGTTTTTCCCCAGATCGCATCGGTTTCATATATTTTAAGGGGCTTGCTTACTTTCGTGCGGGCCTCCAGTTGGCCGGTGATAACACCGGGACGCTTTTCGGGCTGCTTCCTGTCGGTAAGCAGAATTGCCAGGATAGCAATCAGGATGATGGTTTGGAGTGTGCTAAGGGTCAATGCTAATTTTTCTTTCATTGGAATGAATTTTATTTTGGAATGCCAAATTATTGAATTTTCCCTTATGAGGATGATTTTTTCGTAAAACAAATTTTTTGGAAGAGATAAAGGAAATGGATCTTTTAATCGTTGTAAGGTATTTTCCTGTCATGCACAGGTATTACTATATTTTTGCCCGGCAGATGACACGATTTTTATTGATTTTCATGGCCACAGGCGTTGCCCGTGGCTACCAATATTACGCCCCGATGGGGCGCTGTGGAAGGTATAGAAAATACACACCCCTAAATCCCATTGCTGTAAACTTAGTTAGTCATTGCATTTATATTCAATACTTTACGGTT
>CAZWIU010000132.1:0-9757 GCA_964634105.1 uncultured Bacteroidales bacterium
TAGCGCCCAATTTATTATCGCCCCCCCCCCCCCCCCCCCCCCCCGCTCGGCGTAGATTGAGCGCAACTGAATCTACCTCGCAGCTAAAGGTTAGCCCGCCTTTATCGGCAGGTAAATTTGTAACTAACACAATTGGAAGAGTTCTGAAAATGTGGAAAATAGTTAGTCGAAGACTAACTTATACTATAAGCGTAGATACAACCGAATCATGCATTTTGCATGATGAGCTCAGCGAAGCTAATCAACCCTTAGCGCAGGCAGGAAGGTAATAGAACTCACTCGAACGTAATCACAAATTCAGTCACCTTATCTCTACGTGCCAGCGATTGGGGTATCTGAACACTGACATTTGAACAGCCCGAGATCTCAAGAGCCCGCTCTATCCATCCTCCGATATTATATTCAATGGCTTCATCCGGTTCATCAAAGCGGGTAATATGAAGCACTACGGAATTCTTATCGGACCGAATAACTTTCATCTCGGAAGGATTAAAGTAGGCCGACATGATGCGACTGGCCCGTTCGATGATGTGTTTTGGGGAGCCCATCTTTACATAGATCTTATATATTCCTGTTAAGGCCTCCTCAGCACTGAATCGTCCCATCTCCCAAACGGCTTTTTTCCAATCGTTGTTGTAGAATACGGAACCGACAGTGCGCATGGGTTGGGTCAACCCAAACTGCAGCGAGTACCACTCATTTGTTTTAACCAAATCGGAAAAGATCTTTTTTGACGCTTCAGGCAATGCATCGAACCATTTATTATAGTCAGCATTATACTTATGTTTTACATATTGAACCACCGATCGTGCCGATATTCCTTTTACTTCCATATTGATCGACTTTAACTATGTTATATCCAGAAAATAACTTTCATAAATAGTTGAACAAATCTACAGAAATTTGGGAAATTGCTTGCCTGCCGTAATTACGATTTATCGAAATGTAGGCAGGGAAAAATGAAAAAATGGGAAAATGTCTTTCTACCGAATTACATAGTATTAGGGATGGTACACTTAACTGAACACTCTCCTTGCTACAAAACCTTCTAAGCGTTGCCCGATAAATCGGTGTACACAAATTCTAAAAACGATATACAAACCTTTAGTTACAGGTAGGTATTTTATTCTTTCGGTCAATTAAATTTTACCACAGTGAACACAGAGTTGAAAACGGAGGGACACAAAGAGTTCTGACGTTGTGCTCTGTGTCCTACTTTTTTTCTCTGTGTACCGAGAATTCGGTACTCCGTGGTTAATAAAATAAAAAAAGGACATTACAATCTTTGCAGTATATAGAAAGATAAAAGTGATCCATCAACCCATTTAAATGATAATATCACTTGGAAGGTATTCATTCATTGATAAGCCAGCAGTTATTAATTTTACATCCGCTCTTTTAAATTAACTAACAATACTCTGGCTGTACCGAACTCAATTTTTTCTATTTTTAGAAATTAATTATCTGTTTATGTACCGGATATTCCTCTCGCTTTTTATCGTTGCAGGCTGCAAAGCGCTTGTATTATCCGATGAGTTAAACGATCGTGAAACCAATAAGCTTTTTCTGCAGGCAAAAAAGAGTCAGGGAGAATATTCAGTTTGGTATAATGCCGATTCAACCTATGCTCTTTGCATTGCGAACGATCAGAGTGAAATTCTTCAGGAACCCATTTCTTTTTTCATTATTAATATCCGGGCGAAAGAAAAAGTTCTTATCAGTATTAATGAGTACCATAAAGCCCAATGGCTCGATCATGAAAATTTGCTGTTCAAGGTATATTCAGGCGCACCGAATTCCGGGCGTAATATGAATAAAATGCCTGGTTCGGGTATCAGAAAATATATTTTTAATGTAACTTCGAAACAGATACGTCCGCGAGAACCTGAATCTGCCGACACTAAGTAATCACTCAATTGTACGTTAAAATAGTATATATTGCATCAACATTTTTCCATCCCCCTCTTGAGAGGTGGATTAAAGGGGGTGTGTATAAATCTCTAAAGCAAAATTTCCCTCTTGACCTTGCTTCGCCGAAGCTTCGCATAGGCAAGGAGGGGGATTAAAGGGGGTGTGTATGAAACTCTAAAGCAAAATTACCCTCTTGAGGGTAATTACCTGGAGAGTGGCAGAAATATAGAGGTATATCATTACTCACCTCGCTTCGCACCCCTCTCTCACGAGAGAGGGGTTGAACAAACCCGGCACCATCAAGATACAAGGTGGGGTGAGTATAAAAAGAGGAATTATATCGATTCTCTGCCTTCATCGATGAAATTACGCTCTTGAGACGGGAATCACAGGGAGTGCATAATTATAAAGGAAACAAAACACAATTGATAAATAACCTTAACATGAAAATAAGAATGAAGAAACCGGGAATGATTGTTATAGCCTCCATCCTCATTGCAGGCGCGGTTGCTATGGTCTCTGTTAACAGGGACAAGTTGCATTTTTTGAAAACAGAAAGAAACAATGGAAAGGGAACGCATAAAAAGGTGCCCAAAAAGGCCCGCATTGCCGACCTGAAAACCTATATGAACGGTATACATATGCGTTTCGGGGCAACGAAATCGCCTGCTCCGGCCAACTACCTCTATACCGAATTGCAGAAGGTAAGGAATGCTACCGGCAAACTGAAATCTGCAAAAGCCGATGTGGAATGGATCCATCGCGGCCCTTCCAACGTAGGCGGCCGGACCCGCGGACTGATTGTCGACCCGGACGATGCTACCCATAAGACCTGGTTTGCCGGATCAGCTACCGGCGGTGTGTGGAAAACCACCGATGCCGGCGCTACCTGGGAATGCCTGACCGACGATTTACCCTACCAGGCCACAATATGCCTGGCCATGGCAAAAACGAACCACGATATTATCTACATGGGAACGGGTGAATCCTTTACCTACGATGTTTGCGGTGGCGGGATATTCAAAAGTATCGACCGGGGTGAGACCTGGGAGCACCTTGCAAGTACAGCCAATAACGAAGATTTTCGGTTTGTAAACCGCATTGAGGTCGATCCCGATAACGAGGACATCGTACTCGCCGCTACTACTACAGGCATATTTAAATCTATAGACGGAGGCGACTCATGGACAAAAACCTTTGCCAGCCAAAATTCTGTTGAGGACCTTGTTGCCGACACCAGCGATTTTAACTATATGTTTGCCGGGGTAAATGCTGTTGGCGTATTCCGTTCAACAAATGCCGGGGACACATGGGAAAATGTTACCAATGTTTTCAAATCGGGCTTTGAGCGAATCGAACTGGCCATCAGTCCTGTTAATACCCAGAAAATATATGCCAGTGTTCAAATGACGGGTGAAACTGCTTCCTCATTATACACATCGTGGGATAGGGGTAATACCTGGCAGCGACTAATAAATACTGTTCCTGACGCGCCCGAAGAATATAATTACCTTGGAGGACAAGGTTTCTATGATAATACAATTGCCGCTCACCCCTACGATGAAAATGTTGTTTTCTGGGGAGGCGTAAACCTGTGGAAGGCCACTTTGACGGGTACAACCCAGGATGGATCGGGAAGTGTGACCGAATTCGATACCATTAACACATTCTCCTTTCTGGAGTTCATTGATTTTGAAGGCCTTTTCCCGGGCATGAATACTGGAGACCAGGAAGATGGTGATGAGGATCCATCTGATTATGTTTCTATTGAAATCCGGTTTGGCCCGGGTATGACCCAGAAAGCACATCGTTTCTATGTTCCGGCTGGTGCTACTTCCGGAGTTCCATATACCGATTATACATACCAGGATTATGTTGATGTTCCTTTTGAGGTATGGGATGTTACCAATAACCGGCAACTGATGTGCAGCTTCCGCGACCAGGAACGCGATGGTGAATTCAATCTGTATGAACGTACCGGTGAGGATTATGGAGAGCTGGGAAGGGAGTATATCTTCATAAATGCTGTTCCCTACAGCGCATCTACTCCAGATCCGAATATTGCCGTTACCGGGGGCCGTTCGTACAAGCTGATCTATTTCTTCTGGCCCACACTGGCCGAAGGTGGAACCTGGGATCCTGATAACCTGCCCGATTCCAAAATCTATGTGGAATGGTCAATCATAAAAGAACGCCTTGGCACAGTTGAGAATGTTACTGATGCATACAATAGTTTTAAACATAGTGGAGGCAATAATTATGATCAGGCAGGCGGTATAGGTAAAACAGCTATTCCCGGATATCACCCCGATAACCACGAAATATATATGATACCGGTGAATGATGTTACGGAAGATTTCTGGATATTGACCGCGAACGATGGGGGTATGGGTATCTCGTACGACCAGGGCGATAACTTCACCCAGATCAAACGCCGTTACTTAACTACCCAGTTTTACGGTGTAGCAAAAAAACCCTATCGGAACGAATATATCGGGGGCATGCAGGATAACGGGACCTGGCAATCTCCTAAGTACATTAATGCTTCACTTGATACAGGTTTTTATTTCAGAATTAAAGGCGACGGGTTTGAAGTGATCTGGAATAAACAGGATACAGAAAGAATTATGGGCAGCGTTTATTATAACCAAATTTACCTTTCTACCGATCATGGAGGAGAATGGGTCCCATGTGACAACGGTATTGCTGACGAAGATGGGCCTTTTATTACAAGGCTGTCACCGGTACCTTCCAACAACAAGATCATTTTTGCGGTAGGTAAAACCGGGATATATAAGACTGCAAGCTTTGGAATACAAGGATGGAGACCAATTGCTATCGGTACTGGTTGGAATATTATAACGGATGAAGGACCCTATAAGCCTTACTGGCACCATGTGGAAGTATCACCGGCCAATGAACAGATCGTTTGGGCAGGAGCAGGTATGTACACCAAAGGGAATATTAACCTGCGATTGTTTGTGTCAGACGACCAGGGGACTACCTTCGAGCCGGTAAGTGTTCCGGAAGATACGGTACCTGCCCCTTTCTCCGGTTTTGAAGTTCACCCTACTGAGGAAAATACGGCCTTTGCGTTATATGGCCTTTACGGGTATCCGAAAATACTGCGAACCAAAGACCGCGGTGAAACATGGGAAGATATTACCCAGGTGGGTGAAGATGGTGTGAGTGACAACGGCTTCCCGAATGTGGGTGTTTATTCCTTAATGGTATTTCCCGATAGTATTAACAAGATATGGGCAGGAACGGAAATAGGCATCATGGAGTCAATAGACACCGGCGCTACATGGCACTACCTTGAAAGTAACCTGCCATCGGTTGCCATTTGGCAGATCTTTGCCCAGGATAACCAGGTGGTTGCTTCAACCTACGGCCGCGGTATATGGACATACCAGTATGGCCCAGAAGTCCAGCCTCCGGTTGCGGTCGAAACAGCTAAGAGTGTTGATGGATCGGTAAGCATTTATCCAAATCCGTCGGAGGGTGAAATAACAGTGAATATGGAAGGTATGGCTGTCGGAGATAAATACCTACTCAGTGTATTTTCCCTGAATGGAAAGCAGGTACTGAAAAAAGAGTTTATTTACTCGGGTTCACCGGAAAAGATTGATCTGTCTGCGTTGAACAAGGGTAATTATATTGTAAACATTACCAGCGCGAACATCAACTACTCCAATAAATTGGTGCTTCAATAAAATAAAACATAACATAACATAACATAACATAACATAACATACAAAAAGCTGCTCCTCATCAGGGCAGCTTTTTTACTCTGTGTAACTCATACAATTTCTCTGTGTTTTCTGTGGTTTATTTTTTTACCGAATACCATTTATATTTCTTAACCACAGAGTACCGAATTCTCGGTACACAGAGAAAAATCGAGCAACACAGAGTTAATACCCATTAATTACTCTCTTTATTCCGTCTTTCATCCGAAGTACATTAAAGTTCATTAACAATCCTAGTCGCCGGTTTAGTAATTTTAAATAAGTTAAGGTCTGTGCAAGATGTATATCACACAGTGACTCCACCGACTTGATTTCGATAACAATACTACTTTCAACAAGTATGTCCAGCCTATAACCACACTCTAATTTAACTTCTTCATAAAATAAGGGCAAAGGTTTTTCCTTTTCGACTTTCAAGCCATTTTTCTTAAGTTCATAGAACAAACATTCCTTATAAGCACTTTCTAACAGACCTGGTCCTAAAGCTGTATGAACTTTAATAGCACATCCAATAATTCTTTCTGTCATTGAATCCTTCATTGCTCTGTGTAACTCAATTTTTAACTCTGCGTTCTCAGTGGTATAAAAAATTCAGATTTTTCCTTAATAAAAGAAGTATTTTTTATCCGGTATTCCCAAGATTAGCAATTACTCATTTAAAATATTATTTGTATTCATATATTACCGATCTTAATTATCCAATAAACTCTTTGTTTTTTCGTTTTGTACCCGACGAATTGTTAAAACATTTTTCCTAGTTTTGGGCATTCTGAAAAACCCATGCACCATTCCTGTTGTAAGAATATATTAACCCTCCTTGTTGTGCTGTCAGTTTTTATTGATGCTAACAGCCAGGACTATACTATAAAAGGAGTGGTTACCAGCGCCGCTGATCAGCAGGCGCTTCCCGGAGTTAGTGTTCTTGTGCCGGGAACTGCAATACGTGCAATTACCAACATTAACGGAGAATACACCATTGAGGTACCTGCAGGCTCCGATTCACTCGAATTCAGGTTTGTCGGTATGGTCACCCATCGCATTGCCCTCACGGGCCAGGAAACGATCAACGTCGCCCTCGAACAGGCAGTTTATGAAGTTGACGAGGTGGTGGTCACTGCCCTGGGTATTTCGCGTGAAGCAAAATCGCTCGGATATTCCGTAACGGCAGTAAATAGCGATGATATCAGCGAAAGCAGCAACCGCAGTGTGCTAAACGCCCTTGAAGGAAAAGTTGCCGGGGTCAATATAACTTCTGCATCCGGCGCTCCCGGAGCCTCAACGCGTATCATGATGCGAGGCGTCTCATCCCTTACGGGCAGCAACCAGCCCTTATTTGTGATCGACGGGGTGCCAGTGAGCAATGCGCAGACAGGCAGTAACTCCATTAACGGGGGTACCGACTTCGGCAATAAAATCAACGACCTCAATCCTGATGATATTGAGTCGGTTTCTATATTAAAAGGTGCATCAGGTACTGCTTTATATGGATCGAGGGCTGCCAATGGAGTCATCATAATCACCACCAAAAGCGGGAAGAGAGATACAAAATCGCGTGTCAGCTTCAATTCGTCGGTATCGTTTGAACGTCCTCTCAGGCTCGTGGAGTATCAGAATGAATACGGGCAGGGTATTTATGGCGATGCGGTACTCTATGAGAATATGAGCTGGGGGCCGCGCTTCGACAACCGTTTCCGGCCCTGGGGCCACGAGGTCGACAATTCGATGCGTGTAAAAGCATACCGGCCATTGCCCGATAATATCAAGGAATTCTTTGAAACCGGTATCAACTATGATAACTCTGTTTCAGTGAGCGGGGGCAGCGAACAGACAACCTACTATTTTTCATTCTCCAATATTACCTGGGATGGTATCTTTCCAACAGATGCCGACAGCTATGCAAAAAATTCGGTCTCACTGCGCTCTTCTCACCAGGTAACGAAATGGTTCCTGGCAACAGGATCATTCAACTATATTAAAAAGAAGAATAGCTCGGTTCCGACAGGTCAGGGGGAACAGTCGGTCTACAACCAGGTAATGCAAACACCGCGTGATATTAGCCTCAGGGAACTGGCAGACCTGACGGAGACGTGGAATACAACCGATAATCACTATTCGTTATATACGGTTAATCCCTATCATATTCTTGAAAATAATGGTAATGAAAATATTGAAGACCGGCTTTTCGGCAGCCTCGATTTTGATTTTTCTCTGGCTAAAAACTTCTCATTGAAATGGAGGTTGGGAACCGATGTTTCCAACGAACATCTTACCAGCTGGCGAAGTGTTGTCGACCCGCAGGGAAATAACCAGCATTCAGCGGTATTCGATCCGGGTTCCTTCGCTCAGGGTTCACTCTACCAGATGCAGGTAAACAGCGATGTACTCTTAACCTTCTCGAAAGAACTGAAGAACTGGTCGTTCAATCTCATGGCAGGGCAGAACATAAATCAGCGTGAAGCACAGGCATTAAATGCTTCTATTTCATATTTAAGCATTCCCGATTTTTATAATATGTCGAATACTACGGGAAATAAGAATGCAGGTAATGCCAGCCTGCTTCGCCGGTTGATTGGTGTATACGGCAGCGCTGATATTTCCTATAAAAGTCTTCTTTTCCTTTCCATAACAGCGCGCAATGAGTGGAGTTCCACACTACCCCTCGACAATAATTCGTATTTCTTTCCCGGCATGAATACCGGCTTTATTTTCACTGAACTATTTAAACCAGGCCATTTCTTTTCCTATGGAAAGATAAGGGCCAGCTGGGCTCGTGTAGGAAACGATGCTGCCCCCTACCAGGTTTATTCCGTTTTCCGGCAGGGATTTCACTCCGATGGTTTTGGATATTTTACATTCCCTATTTATCGAAATGATGTCAATTCATACGATGTCGGCGACCTGATCACGAACGATAAGCTGAAGCCTGAACTGACCGATGAATATGAAGCCGGAACCGATCTGCGCTTTATTGATAACCGTGTTTCAATTGATTTCGCTTACTACCATAAGATAACCACAAACCTGATCTGGGCAGCTCCTGTTCCATATTCTTCGGGTTATGTAAGCCAGATGCAGAACCTGGGTCAGATCACGAACTATGGAATAGAGTCGTTACTGACATTACTGCCGGTGAAGAAGAAAAACTTCGGGTGGGAAATATCGATCAACTTTACACGTAATTACAATAAACTGAACTACCTGAACAACCAGATGGAAAGCGCTGAACTTAATGCATTACGGGTTGATGGCGGTCAGCAGATCAGCTGGCTGGCGATACCCGATATGCCCGTGGGTGTCTTTAAAGCAAGGGCGCCCAAATATACTGCCGATGGTCAGATGGTGGTTGACAACCAGGGAATACCGGTTGCATCCGATTCGCTTGTGATCTATGGTAATTCGCAGTACAAATATTACGGAGGTATTGGTAATAGCATTCGATATAAGAACTTCACATTCTCCTTTCGTTTCGATTTCAGGCAGGGTGGCCTGATGTATTCCAGGACAAAAGATATTACCCTCTGGGCAGGAACAGTTCCTGAAACAATGTATAACGACCGAAAACCTTTCGTCATCCCGAATTCGGTAGTTGAAACGGGGGAGGATGAGGAAGGAAATCCTGTTTATGCCGAGAATACAAAGCCGATCGATGCAGTGAGCCTGGTGAACTACTGGGGCAATGGAGGTTCTCAACTGGATGGGGCATCTCTCATCGACCGCTCCTTTGTCAAGCTTAGGGAGGTGATCATTTCTTATTCCGTACCGGCAAAACTGACACAGAAAATAAAGGTTACGGATATGGAATTCAGCCTTATCGGAAGAAATCTTTTGCTATTCACTCCACACGATCAGACGTATATCGATCCGGAGCTGACAACTTTCGGGAACGACCTGTTGGCTGATTTTGGAGAATACGGCGCCCAGCCTTCAACACGAAGTCTGACATTAAATTTAAAATTATCTTTCTGATGGAAGCAATGGATATGATGATAATAACTACAGGTATTAATTATAATAACCACAAAGAACACAGAGCAACTCGGTGCTCATTTAGATTTACATAGTATTTAACAATAATTGTTTAAAGTTCTTTGAAA
>CAZWIU010000133.1:0-9656 GCA_964634105.1 uncultured Bacteroidales bacterium
TTAATTGTAATACAAACATTTATCTACTTTGAAATAAAAAATCAGCAAACCCTACGTACTGCACGGACAATTAACCATACCGCTTTTTGGCAACTGGTGTTCATTCATATCCGTCTGTTTGTCATTTATTTAGCTTTTATTTTATTATCATTGTCAAGTTATACCTACCTATCTACGAAGCACATATTTATTTTGATTTTTTGAGTGTGGGCAATCCTAAAATCGACCTGAAAGGCGACTACGTGGGTTGGAGAGGCGGAAGCTCTTTTGCATGCATTTGGTTTAAGGAGTCGGCTTGGAGGGGCCTACAAATGTGCTTATGACTTTGGAGTGACAAAAAAATTAGAGTACGGAGAATATAAATATAAATCAAGGTAATAATTTTAAAAATCCAAGTTCTTTCCTGGTTCTATCCGTACCAAAAAGACTATTATTGCCATCCCATACAATATGGATATCTCTGTCTGTTTCAAGATAATCTATTAACCATGCATTTTCTCCAACTAGAGGACTTTCGACTACTAAAACTAATTTAGCATCCGGTTTATTTTGGATATAACGATATTCATACAATTGACTCAAGCCTTTTCTGACTTGAGCTTTTGTATTCTTATCTGTGGTTGACTTCATTTCAAAGATATAATCATTTTTTAATGTAGTTGCCAAGTCGATAAACTGATTATATTTGGGTATACCTCCTGCCATTTTAATTCTATTAGCAACTAAATTAACTAAGCTATTATGCGCTGCATTTGCTCTATCCATATGAGCTTGATTCTTATATACAGCAATAATATCTTTAGCATTTGCGATTCTCCTCTCTACAATTTCATATTCATGCAGATCCCCCGTAGAAGGTAAGATTGGTTGTTCAATATCATTTAATGAAATTAAGGGTAATGATGGAATAATTAAATTAGACAATCTATATAATTCTTCTGTTTGTTGTATTATGCCTAATGTTCTAATCCAAGAAATAATTGTTGAGATTCGTCTTGGAATCATAGAGGAACCCATATTAGGATCAGAAATACTTTGAAGATAAGTCATTATTTGATCCCTTGTTAATCCCTCTGGATGTAATTCAAAGTATGGCAAAAGTTTTTGATAAAGATTAAGATTAAGAACAGATGCAATAAGTACTGGATTTGTCAATGATGGATTAGCAGCAATCAGTTTTCCTTTATCAGTAATATTTGCATTATTTCTTTGATTTGTAATAAATCCCAATATCTCAGAGGCTTTTCTATAATATCTACCCTGCCTATCATCACCTTCAATGCCCGGAACATTATTTGCAATCTCTATGTCAGTCACAGCCCCATTAGCAACAGCTATTGTTGCTGCAATAACTGATTCAATAAGATCTGCCTGTGGCAAATCGTTACTTTGAATACGCATAATTATTTTCCAATAAATATATACTCTTTTACTCTGTTAAAGCCATTGCCAGCCTTATGATTTTGATTTCCGAACGAATATAAATGATCTATTTCGTGAGTCACAACTGAATCCTTATATTTCTTTAGAATATTTACCATTTCCTCTTTTGTTGGGAATGAATTTGAGGAATATGATATAACAATAGTAGAATTATTGAACTTTTTTATTAGATTTTCAAAAACTGAATAAGCCTCCTCCTTTATAGAAAATGGTGATTGGTAGCTTTTAAATTTCTTAGTCTTTGTATTCTCCTGAATTTCTAGCCCTTCCCACATTTTTGCTAATCCTTCAACAAAGTGATACCTTCTAACATAATCATTATCTGAATTAGGTGTGAAATATGGAGGATCAAAATAAATAAGATCGGCTTTAACTTCCAAATTTTGGGTCAATGAATTATAAGATTTACAGTTTGTACCATTATCAAAAACAGCATTGTTGAAAATTGTAATGTTATCAATAAAGTGTTCATGTAATGATTTTCTGATATCTTCTCGACCATCATCATAGCGATCACCGATAAACGTGAAAATACCTCTAGGTCTCTTTTTCATGCAAGCTCTAATCAGTGCGGATAAAGCAATAGCCTTTTTATATTCATCATTCAATAGAGATATATTAAAACGGACTCTATCTAAGAACTTATTATCTTCATCAGTAAAATATAAGCTCTTGAAGGTATTCTGAATGAAGTTTTCAGAATTATGATTATTTAGTAAAAAGTCAACATCGAGTTTTGATAATTGAACATCAGAATTCTCAATAATCGCTTTAGCCGTTGTATAGCTAATTCTTAAAAAATCATTCGAAAAAACCTGTTTCCCTTTTGATTTCATAAAATAGCCAACAACATTGCTTCCTGCAAAAGCATCATAAAAGCTTTTGAATTCATAGTCTTTTAAAATATCCCAAATTTGATAGATAATTTTGTTCTTACTTCCCATGTATCTTGTACCAGGAAAACATTTAAATTGGTCCTTAAATATTTCGATAAATAATTGCATGCTTTTCATTAGCCCAAAACAATAATGTCCTTACCTAACCTAGTATTTGGATTACTACTAATTAATCTTTTTGTGTCAATAATCCTTATTTTGTATTCATTGTACAGATTAATAATTTCCGGATGATCTGAATTTGTTAATATTACATGACAACCAAGACTAACTAATCGATCAAATTCCAACTTTAGCTTAACATGGTCTTCATGGTAAAAGAATTCTTTTGTATATCTTTTGAAATCAGAGTATTTCCCGACGGGGTAATAAGGAGGATCAAGGAAAATGAAATCCCCTTTTTCAGCAAATATTTTTAATACATCTAAATAGTCACCATGAACTATTGTTGTATTTTGCAAAAAATCACTAGCATTCCTTAAGGAACTTTCATTTAAAAACTCACCATTTCTTTTACCGTAAGGAACGTTAAAATTGCCTTTTTTGTTGACTCGATAAAGACCATTATAACATGTTTTATTCAAATATATCAATCTTGCCGCTCTCTCAGAATTAGAAAGCTTATTAGGTGAAAGACTTCTAATTTTATAATAAAAGTCCTCTTGGTTTTTATAAGTTTTTAATAATTTAACAACCTCATCTACATTTTCCTTTATTGCTAAATATGTTATTATTAGCTCCTCATTTGAATCAGATATTACGGCAGTCTCGGCATTAATATAAAAATATAAAGCTCCGCCACCAACAAAAGGTTCAATATATTTTTTATATGCAAATGGAACATGTTTAGATATCTCGTTAATAAGTTGAGTTTTACCACCAGCCCACTTTAAAAACGGCCTTATTCCAATATCATTTGGAAATAGTCCAAGAGGTTCATCTACTCCGCAATTGTCAATATCTGTTATGTACATTAGATAATCTTCCTTTATAGTTTAAATATTGAATAGCTTCTTCAGCAACTTTAAGTGCTTTATATGCCACTTCTTCGTCTTTAATTTCATAAGCGATTTTTTCACCGAGCCACTGAGTCAACAAATCTTGTTTGTTAACATTTAAGAATTCTGCGATTATAATTATTTGATTTTTTGTAGCAATCCTTTCTCCTCTTTCAATTTTACTAATTAATGCTTGGTCAATTTCTGTTCCTGAAGCCAATTGTCTGATCAATAAGCCTTTCGATTCTCGAAGTATTCTTATTTTATGTCCAACAGTATTCATGAATGAATAATTTTGACTTGACACAATATGTCAAACATATAACAAGGATTCCTTTTATAAGTCAAGAACATCGCTGATATTTTGAAAAGTTATGAACAGAGACTAGATATAATCGCGAAATTGTAGCTCTTTTACTCCCGTAAGCTTTCAGGATTGGTTTTGTGCGTTGTTTTCCCTAAGATTCGGTATAGGCTGTTGGGCTTGTCCCGATAGCCGTCGGAATGCTGCAAAGCGGGTGGGGTTTATTTGTTTTATTCATGATTTTCAATTCTTTATTCTTTTTTTAGGGGAGGAAGATAAAAACAAAATAAATTTGGTTCCGCCGAGCTCCACTTCGTTCCGGTTCCATCAAATTTGCACTGTCCTGTCAAAACGCTAAATCCTTTCTTATTTTAGTATTATCAATATCGTATCTGTCTGGTCGTCTGTACTTTTACACTTATTACCATCGTTTGTCAATATGGCCAGTAAGGGATTGCTACGATTTCCTATCAAGGTATACCAAAAGTTGAAGCTGGCTACAAACCATCACATACCTCTAAAACCTTTATTGGCTATATTGTGTGTCAGCAAAAGTGTTTCTTATTCTATGTATTTCATTGTCAAAATCATTAATTCATCTATATTCTTGAAATTCTTACTGTACAGGGAAGAATCAACAATCCTGTTTTTTCCTCCCACTGCCGCACGATTGCATCGTGTGGCTAATTTTCCATCCTCATACTGGTGCACGTTCTTTGCGCAACGAAGCCCTGTCTGCCGGCAGGTTTAGCGTAGTTGAATAACGCGTGCCTAAAAAAGAGTCTAAAGCCTAAAAGCCTACCTTTATTAAATACTTTACAGTAAGCCGCCTTGTTCCTGGTGTTTCAACCCTGTCTGAAAAAACCAGCTTCTTAACCAACCAGATTGAAACGAAGGTGGATTATACACCTACCTTCTATACACCTAAACTTTGAAAAGTTGAGGTATATCCTATTATTTGCAACTACAGACTATAAAGCTTGTCTTTTCTAAAAAAGAGCCATGCAGTTTGATTTTATAGGTAAGTATCAAGCTTATTATCTCCTGTTGCTTTTCATCACTGCATCTTGCCAAAAAGAAGAAAGCAACGTGGATTTATCTCTAAAAGAAAACATTCTGAATATCATAACAGCAGAAAAAAACATTCAGGAAATGAATTCAGTGGCATTTTGCGTTGTCAAAAATGACAGTTTACTATGGGCAGATGCAATGGGTTATGCTGACAGGGATAAACATATATTGGCTACTCCGGAAACACGATACCTTATTGCAAGCATTTCCAAATCAGTAACTGCAACGGCTATTATGCAACTCTACGACATGGGATTATTTGAACTGGATGAGGATATCAATAAATACTTACCTTTTCATCTTGCCAACCCCAACCATCCTGATGATGCCATTACCTTCAGGATGTTGATGAACCATACCAGCAGTATTGAAGATAATATTAACAGTTCAATCGATTTGTATTGCTGGGGATTTGACTGTCCGACTCCCATAGGTGATTTTCTATATGATTTTTTTTTCACCAGATGGGCCAAACTTCTCTAAGGAATATTTCTGTACTTATAAACCGGGAGAAAAACTGAATTATTCAAACAATAATTATGTTTTCCTGGGCTATCTGGTAGAACTTATCGCCCATCAGTCTTTCGATGTTTATTGTGAAGAACATATTTTTGAACCCTTGGGAATGTCAAAGACCGACTGGAGGTTAGGGAAAATACCTCCCCGGGAAATGGCTGTTCCTTATGGGGCGCTGTTCACTCCTCACCCTTCCCAATATACATTTATTGATTATCCCGACGGTGGACTGCGAACAACTGTATCAGATCTGTCAAGATTTCTGCGGATGATCATCATGAAAGGTACTTTCAACAGGCAGCAGATACTCCTGCCCGAAACGATTGATCTTATGAAACAGACCAATGGAATAAAAGACAATGACGGCTTATGGTACGGACTGGGATTATTATATACACAGAACGGAAACTTCATTCTGTGCGGACACGACGGAGGGGAGCAGAGAGTTACCTCCCAGATGTTCTTTGATCCCGATTCGGGCACAGGTGCCATTGTTATTACAAATACCTCCTTGAGTTATTTAAATACAATTACCAATGCACTTATTCAATACGGAATTGGACAATGAAAAATTCAGTGATAGCAATTGCATTTCTATTAACAACCGCAGGTCATGCGCAGGATTTGACCAACAATTTTACACCGCGAAATCAACAGTACGGTTTCTTTATGGGTTATTACGGAAATAAAATCAATGAACCTGGGATACAGTTCGGGATCGAAAAATACCTTGCAACAACACCTAATTACCAGGTGACCGGAAGTTTGTTTTCTGCATTTTTCGGTAAAACAGAGCATTATTATTCGTTCGTATTATCCCCCAGGATCGGCTTGCGTTATACTACTCTGTGGGGACTGGCCATGGAATCAAATATGGGTATTGGATATATGTATCGAAATTTTAATTATAAGCAGTACGAACTAAATGATGATGGGGAAATCGTTGAAAAAAGCAATGCGGATTTTTCCTCAATGATGCCCAATTTTGCTGTTGGATTGGGTTATGATTTTTCCCGAAAGACAAAGCTTCCCCTCAGATGTTATCTGCGGCCATCGTGCAGTTTAAATTATCCTTCAGGACATATTTTATTTCAAGCTTCCTATGCCCTTGAAGCAGGAATAATTTATGTCCCTGTAATAAATCGTAATGTTACCAGGAAATAATGTTAGCTCGCGCGCTCCCGAGATTTTCGGGATGTTTCGCGTGCGTACCTAGCTGTTGCGTGTTTGCTACGTACGCCTAAAAAAGAGCCTATAGCCCAAAACCATAAACAATAACGTTTCTGTGTTCATCTGCGGATAAATCTGTGGAAGTCTGTGAGAAAAAATACCTGATCACTCATCTCTATCGTCTTAGACCCGAGCATCCGGGACGAAGATGGAAACTACTCATCTAATCAACTAAACAATTACAGGATTACACAATTACACAATTACACAATTACACAATAAAAACTCCCGCCCTATGAATGTTCCACAAGGCGGGAGGATTGTTGAAAACAGCGCGGTGGTCCGGAAACTACGCCGCCACAGGCACCTCTTTATTTGGTTCCTCCTCCGGTCCGGGCGTTTCCGGCGGCTTTCCGTTCGCTTCTTCCTGCTTTTGCGAGGATACCTGGCGCAACCTCGAACGTATGTTCTTTTCGGTATATTCTGCTTTACGTACCGGGTTATCCTGGTGGATCAGTTTACCTGTTCTCATTAGATCCTGCAGCAACAACCAGAAGTCGTTCATTAAATTCATGTTATCCTCAACCTGCCGCCTCCGTTCGTTCATCAGTTCATTTTGCTCGATGTTTTGCACCCTGATGTCTTCCATGAGCCTGTCCAGCTCTTCTATTTTCCGGGGCTCAAGTCCCTTCTCCTGCATGACAGCCACTCCAGGCTGCAAGCTCTCCCTGACAAACCTTGCTCCCACAATGGCCATTTCTGCATCGTGCTTTCGCAGGCTTGTCCGAAGTTCGGATAACTTCAAATCAGCAATTTTGAAAGGCAATTCATCGGCCGCCAACTGGCAATACCTTTCAATATGCCCAAGCAGCTTAAGCATGTCTTCCTGTGCCTTGTACTGGTTCTGGGTAGCTTTTTTCATCCTGCCCGTAATGATACCCGGCAACGCTATCTTTCTCACAGCTTCCAGTTGCTTGTGAAAGTGCTCGGTAAAACCGTTTGCATACACCGGCGAATACGCCGTAAATAGATCTTTGTCGTGAAGAAAACTCGACTCCACAAATTCACCGAAGGCCGGAAGGTCCTCGAAACGTACTCTGAAATTTTTACTTTTCATAATTCTATCATTTAAGTTTTACAGTTAGTTTCGGAAGGTATTTTAAATACCATGTTCAAATGAACCTATCCATGTTATATGTTAAATGGATATCCGCAAACGAAAATAAAACCTGTCGACGTATTATATTTTGCACATTCCGCGACTGCTTTTTCAATTGGTCTCGATTTTCGAGACTTTTTGCCTCAAAACAGAATTTTCTTTCTGGTTTTTTGCGAAAATTGAGACTGTTATGTGGAAAAGTCTCAGACTTCGCGAAATTTTACCCGGCCCGGTCTCATATTTCGCGGAATTTTCTTCCGAACAAACAGAATTGCATATGTTAGTTGCGAAATTCACGATCCTGTTCAGGAGGTATGAATTGTATTTCGCATTTCTTATTATCCCAGCCTGTGATGCAGATTTCTGAGCATAGCATGCTCTGCCGCTTAAACCACACGTGAAGAACTTTCGTAACACTGCCCCCAAACCTGCCTCCTCTTCAATCCGATATAAATCAACTGCACCAGGGGAAAAATAGGATGCGCAGAGAAACAAACCGAACGTGCAGCGAAAAAATCGGATGCCCAATGAAAAAAATCGAATGCACAGTCAAAAAAACGGATGCTCAAAGAAAAAAACCGAGTGCGCAGCCAAAAAATCGAATGCTCACAGAAAAAAACGAATGCGCAACAATAAAACCTGAATGCTCATTGAAAAAAATTGAATGCTCGGTCAAAAAAACTGAATGCCCAACGAAAAAATCGAATACCCGACAATACAACGTGAATGCGCTGTATAAAAAGTCGAATGCACCTCCATAGAAACCGAATGCGACTGAAAAAAAACCGAATGCACCTTTTATTAAACCCAATGCACATTGGAAATACCCAAATGCGCTGAGAAAAAAACCGAAAGCTCAATGAAATAAATCATATGCACATAAAGAATAAACGACTGCGAAAAAAAAAGCAGGTTATGCACAATGGAAGAACCTATGGACTACACAGATTCGGAGATCAATCTAACCGATAATCTTTCTTCTTGTATTCTCCAGTCCCTCGTTAAGGCTTTTGAAAAACTGAAACCGTCGTTTTTCAGATATTGCGCTGATCAGTATCGACTTGCTGATGAGATTATTTAACCATCTGTCGGTGACATCGCAGAACATCTGCTGATGTGTTGTGAGTTTATTAAATGTGTTGAAAGCCAGGTAGACTGTTTTAGCCCCATTAACATCGGTAAGTATGCAGTTATTTCCAATTTCGATGTCGCTACAGTATAGTTTGGTAACTGCCTAGTCCTTCCGCTTTATTGCCGTTTGAATCCAGTTTACAACCCGATGCTGCTGCTATTTCAAGTAACCTGAATTCTTCCCCGACATCATCACAAATGGCCAGGGCTTCTTCTTTCGATTCGAACAGGCTTGACTCCCAAAAATACTCTATTTGCTTGAACAGGCTCATGGGTGTTATTTCTGTCCAGATCTCCGTGGTGGGAATTTTAAGATACATGGCACACAATTCCTTTCCGGCAGCCAGGAGTTCATCGCTGATAAGCTTGCTGTTGTATTTTGAATCCTTAATAGAAGCTACATTCATGATGAATTTCATCCAGTAGAATAATTTGAATTTTGCCAGGGAATCATGCTTGAAGTTATAAAACAAGGGTATATCCTCCCCGGCATAGATCACTCTGCCGTTTTTATTCCGGTGTACTTTTTCCAGGTCGTTCATTATGGAAAGCAGATAATTCCTAAAATCATTTGCATCGATCATCGGATTGAATTCAAAGACAACAGAATTTCCTTTATAACGGCATAATGAATCGAAAGATACCTGGTAGGTAGTGCAGAGCAACTCAAGTTCTTCGATGGTAAGCAACTTTGTGCCGTTCATTCTTCGGTAAACACTGTCGAAACTTAATTTCAGCAAATCGCATAATTCGTCGACAAGAGAGACTGAAGAAGGGATAGAACGGCTAATTTGCTCAAAAAACCTGATCTGGATGTGGTTTTTATCCTGTGCCATAGAATGAAAGAGTTTGGTAGATAAAAAAATATTACCTGTAAAACGTTAATACAAAAATATTTTCGACGAATTAAACATAACCTGAATTATTCATAAAAAGAGGGTGTTTGTTACCTAAATTGTACTAAAGTA
>CAZWIU010000134.1:0-9585 GCA_964634105.1 uncultured Bacteroidales bacterium
CTGATTTTCAATATATTAGAAGGGTGTTGCAAGAAAGTGCGGAAAACAGGAAATAGCATTTGGAGGTCTGCTGATCCTCCTATCACCTGCGCTATACGGACAGGAAGTATACCGGGAATTTCCAACTGCTTGTCCGGACAACGAAATGAATCCTGCGCCTTTCCACGATAGTTATGGAAAAACAGGACTGAAAGCGACGGGATCGTTCACCTTATCAAACACGGAAGCACACACTGTGCTAGACCCTTCATTATTTACAGTCCATCTCGCAAACGAAACCGACCTGCCGGAAGGAGCAACAATAACCAACATAGAGTATATGATCAGGGTTGATGATGACGCTGATGAAAGTAATTTCTATCCCAGCGATTATGAGATTTATATTTCCACTCCCATCCATGGCGATATGGAATATTTGTGCGTGTATGATAACCTGGGTACTCCAGGGTCACATAACGACGAGAACCACGATGACGATCCTGAAAACGATTCGGATATCTGGCTGAACTACCGGTCGACCGACGCATTTAACGGCGAAGCAGCTAATCAGTCGATCTCAGTAAGGGTAAAAGATACACATGCTGGCGGTATAGGGGTGATTCGTTATGTCTATATCAGGGTTTCGTGGGAAACCCCGGATGTAAATCTAAACGCAAACTATTCCGTTGAAGGCTGGAGCGAGCCAGTGATAATCAGCCATGAGTCGGGTACTCATCTTTTTGACTCCTATATATTTGCCGGCCAGAATTACATTGATATGAGTTTCAGGTGTGAAGGAGATGACATATCGTATACCACTCCCTTTAAGCTGCATCTGTATATTGACCATCACCTCGAATATGAGTGGCACTATGCAGGAGCCAATGCAGGTTACACCTATTTCCGGAACGATATTGAGATTACTTTCACAGCCGGGAACCACAAGGTATGCCAGGTAGTTGATGCATTGGAGAATATCGCCGAGGCGGACGAGACCGATAATGAATATTGCGTAACCATCAATGTGCTTGGCCCCCCAGCGATCCCTTCGTTACTTGGTCCGGAAGACGGAGCAGAATGCCGTTCAGTATCAGGTACATTAAGCTGGAGAGCGGTCTCCGGCGCTACAGGATATTATCTCCAGGTGGATAACAACCCGGATTTCAGCTCGCCGGAAATCGATATCTCTGTCGGGTCAACGAGCCATCTTGCAACTGGTCTTGCTTATAACGAAACTTATTACTGGAAGGTGTATAGCCTGAATCCGGCCGGCCAGAGCGATTATTCTACAGTGAGAAGCTTTACCACAGTCCCTGAACCGCCGGCAGCTCCTGTTCTTGTACATCCGACCAATGAAGCAGTCGGCCAGCCATCTTCGGTGGAATTGACATGGAATGAAGTTCCCGATGCCCTCGGATATGAGTTAAGAGTAGACGATGATGATGATTTCAGCTCGCCTGTATTCTCAGGAGATCTTACCGCGAACAGCTATGAGATTACGGCCTTAGACATCCCCGAGAAATATTACTGGCAGGTTCGCGCATCAGGTGCCTGTGAACACGGTGCTTGGTCAGAGATCTGGTATTTTGAAACAGGTGCATCAAACCCGGATGAATTAGCGGAGTCAGGAAATTACGGATACTATTTAGGACAAAACCATCCCAATCCTTTTATGGAAACTACAAGCATTGCGTTCAGACTGCCGGTTGACGACCAGGTTTCTTTTGAATTACTCGATATGCAGGGCAGGCTGATTGAAACCCGCACTGGTTTTTATAGTGCAGGTAACCATTGCTACGAATTAAACCTGAAAGAAAAGATAAAGCCAGGTGTATACCTCTACCGGATGAAAGCTTCGGGATATACCGATTCAAGAATGTGTATTGTATATTAATTGACAATCACCAAAATAATGAAGCTGCTCTCGAACAGGAGCAGCTTTTTTTACTTCTGATAGAATTTTATTTATAGGAATATTATAATTTGTATGTAAATCATCGAATTCACCTGACAGAAGTACAGCCCTCTGAATACAATAAACAGAAGTAGCAATTCACATCCCTCCATTCGTTAACAAATCGTATTTCCTTTAAATCTTTATTCCATACTAAAGAATGGAGTAATTCTTAAAGCTTTTGGTTTATTTCTGAAAATTGTTTGGGATTGATACCCCTAGATTTAGTCCGAAATAAACAAACGACTTAGATATGGAAAATTATATAAGTTATTATGCTAAGATCCATATATTTTTTTGCATGATTCTATTCCATTTCGGGAATAATCAGGTTGCACAGGATATATGGACCGGAAAAGCGGATATGCCTACCCAACGTAATCTGTTTACTGGATCTTCAGTTGAAGGAAAACTTTATGCCATAGGAGGTTGTAATCATCTGCTGGAATCACTTTCAAATGTTGAAATGTATAACCCGTTTGCTTATATCGATCTTAGTAAAAAGCCGGCAGGACCACCCTGGCCGGAAGGAGAACCACCTGTCAGAAACTTAGGACTTACGGCTTTTGATACCACCTGGAATCTGATCCAGATAGCCAGTTCCAATTGGGATGCTAAAGGTTCGTAATTGGGTCCATCAAGGTATCATTGCATTTATAATAGTTCAGGGAATATGGTATCCTTAACCAGTTTAACGCATGGGACAACCCATACTATGCAGATATTTGATTATAATGGCAATGCAGAATCAGAGCATTTTCTGCTCGATGCAAGTGCAGGAAATCCTATGGCATTTCAGACGGAATTAGTTGAAGCCATACAGATAAACCATGAAAATCCTGCTCAGATTTATTCCGATGACAATGATATCTGCACTGTAATTGAAGAATGCCATCAAAAAACACGGGTGGAGGTATTTTATCTCGCGGGTGTTTGTATTGCTTCCACAAATACACTGGTTGAAGGACAAAACAGGATCACAGGAAATTACAAACCTGAAGCTGGTATTGGATGACAAACCATTCACTTAAAAAATCATAATACGCTAGAATGAATCTAACTGAAAATGAGGATATGAAAAAATTATATATTTTTCTTATAGTCGGGCTTAATCTGGTGAATATTCAGATCAATGCTCAATATACTCGGCTGTTCGACCTTAACGGTGTTAATGGAAGCTATCCTATGGGATCGTTAGTGCTGGCAGGAGGAGCGCTATATGGAACAGCCTATTTTGGAGGAGCATACAACAACGGGTATATTTTTAGAATCAATACCGATGGAAGCGGATTCAGACCCATTCATGACTTTCAGGTAACAGATGGCGCCTATCCTCAGGGTTCGTTAATAATTTCAGATGACATCCTTTACGGCATGACAACCAGCGGAGGGGCTAATAATAAGGGATGTATTTATAAAATCGATACAACCGGCAACAACTTTGCAGATATTTTCGATTTTAATGGATCGAATGGAAGATGTCCACATGGTGCATTGTTGCTTTTGGATGATACTTTATTTGGAATGACCTATTATGGCGGGTTAAATGATCTGGGCTGTATATTTAAAGTGAAAACGGATGGTACAGGATATCATCGATTATTTGATTTTAATGATGACAATGGCAGCAATCCTTGTGGCAGTTTGGTCTTTTCTGAAGAAGTATTATATGGTATGACCCCGTTTGGCGGCTTAAATGATGCCGGATGCATTTTCAGTGTTAACACCGATGGTAGCAACTACCTGAAATTATTGGATTTCAATGAATATGATCATGGCAGTTATCCCTATGGTTCACTTATACTTTCAGGTGATTCACTGCTTGGAATGACCAGTAGTGGTGGTAATGAAAACGCCGGTTGTATCTTTTCAATCCATAAGGATGGAACAGGATATAAACAGATATGGTATTTCACCGATTTGCAAAATGCCGGAACCAATCCTTATGGTTCATTAACCATAGCTGGTAATCTGCTTTACGGTATGACCTTGTATGGAGGTGTGTATCATCGTGGAACCATCTTTCAGGTAGCCATTGACAGTCGGGAGTATTCAACCCTTTGGAGTTTTAATACCCTGGATGGATACCATCCGTACGGCGATATAACGGTACGTGGTGATAGCCTCTTTGGTATAACAAATGAAGGCGGGTCATTCGATGCCGGAGTGGTTTTCCGGTATGTAAAGAATATCGCGCTTCAGACCAGTAATATCAACTTTCTTTTCATAGGAACAACCATGGTAAATATCATGTGGACAAAAGGAAGTGGTGAAAAACGGGTTGTTTTTATTAAGGAAGGAGAAGAGGAGTTAGTCGTGCCATCAAACAATATTACATATACAGCTAGTTCTGACTGGAATACGAAGGGATCTGAACTTGAATCGTCTGGGTATTACTGTGTTTACAACGATACGGGGAATTTTGTATCAGTCGTAAACCTGACACCCGGCACTAAATATACGGTGCAAGCATTTGAATATAATGGCAATGAAGGGTCAGAGCAATATCAGCTCGATGAAGGCACAGGGAATCCTGCAACATTTCAAACAGAATCGGTGAACGCAATACAAGACAATGGAGAGCCTATTTTCCGGATGTTTTCCGATGGAAATGACATTTATGCACTAATTAACCGTTACGATGTGGCAGCACAACTTGCAGTGTATAATCTTTCAGGGATTTGTCTTGTAAAATCAAACTACTTGCTCGAAGGACAAAACAAAATCACCTGCAATTATCTGCCAGGCATTTATGTTGTGAAACTGATACTGAATAACAGGGTGCATACGGAAAGAGTAATAATTCTGAAGTAGAAAGTTATCTTATAAAAATCTATTTATGAAACACAAAGAGCTGGTTTTAACAAGTGTAAGCACTCTGCTTATAGCAGTATTGTTCGGCCAACCGGGCACACCAGATCCTGAATTTGGCAACAACGGGATCGTAACAACAGGTTTTGAAACTTATTCTGATGTGGCTAGTTCAATGGTGATTCAGCCCGATGGAAAGATTGTGATCGCCGGTTCTTGTTACATAGATACAGGGCTTGGATATGATTTTTCTCTGTTACGTTATAATACAAACGGTTCACTCGACAATGGGTTTGGTACCGGAGGTAAACTACTGACTGATATCAATGGTATCAGTGAAAGTGCAACGGCTGTCTGTATACAACCAGACGGCAAAATCATAACTGCTGGGTATGTATATAACGCCGGGTTCCAAAACGACTTTACCATAGTAAGGTACAATCCTGATGGTAGCCTGGATAATACCTTCGACAGTGATGGAAAACTATTTGTGGATTTCAATCTCACTTCTGATTTTGCAGAAGATGTTGTTGTCCAGTCTGATAACAAAATCATTGTAGCAGGAATAATCTGGATAAGTTCATCAAACCAGATTATAGGCCTCATACGTCTGAATTCAGATGGTACCTTGGATAACAATTTTGGAACTGGTGGCAGGGTCACTATGGGTATTGGCCCTGATTATAGCTGGGCAAAAGCAATAGCTGTTCAAACCGATGGAAAGATCGTGGTAACCGGCTTGGTAGGGTCCAGTACAAATTATGATATTGTTCTGGTCCGTTTTAATTCAGATGGTTCAATTGATAACAGCTTTGGTTCCGGCGGAATAGTTATCACGGATATTAATGTATCATCGGAAGTGGCTAATTCATTGGTAATCCAGCCCGATGGAAAGATAATTGTGGCCGGGAAAACTTCTGATCCGGGCTTTACATATTCCGATTTTGCAGTCATACGATATACTCCTGAAGGTGGAATGGATAACACATTTGGCAGTGGTGGTATAGTAACAACGGATATTAGTTCAGGTTATGCCTCAGCCGAATCATTAGTGCTTCAAAACGATGGTAAAATAGTAGTCGCCGGATCAACAGATTATGATGAGGCATTAAACAGCGATTTTGCGTTGGTACGATATCTCCCAAATGGAGCGTTGGACGCAGGCTTTGGTAGCGGAGGTATCGTAAATACGGATATAGCAGGAAGAAACGATTTTACCAGCTCGGTAGCTTTCGAGCCCGACGGAATGATCGTTGTAGCAGGATTTACATCAAATGCAACAGATTATGATTTTGCGGCAGTACGATACATTTCTTCGATAGAGAATATAGGTGTTATCGATTTTCACAATTGGGGAAATTCTGTCATACTATATCCCAATCCAATATCAGAAACTGCAATTCTTGGATATACCCTGTCTGAATCGGATAAGATAACGATAAGTCTGATTGACATGCAGGGAAGGATACCTACTACCTATCTCAATGGGGAGAATCAGGTAGCAGGGACTTATAAACAGACTATTATCTTACCAGAAGGGCTTCCTTCCGGAAATTATATGATAACAATTTCATCACCAAAAGGCAAGGTGAGTATTAAAATCGTGAATTAAATGCCTTACAAAACATGAGCTATATAACAACTTAAATTTAACGTTTATGAAACGTGAAAACTTATTATTATGGATCGTTATTATAACGATATCCGCCAGTATTTATGCACAACTAGGTTCACTGGTTACCAGCTTTGATTCTGATGGAAAAGTAACTACACAAATCGGTACATCCTACGATCTGATCCTTTCAATTGTTGTACAACCCGACGGGAAAACTGTTGCTGCGGGATATTCCTTTAACGGAACAGATGATGATTTTGCCCTGGCGCGGTATTTCTCGGACGGGACACTAGACAGCAGTTTCGGTGATGATGGTATCGTAATTCTGGATCTTGATACCAATAATGAATGGTTAACCTCCCTTGCCATTCAAACCGATGGAAAAATCATTGCTGCCGGGTATCATTATAACGGCAGCGATTATGATTTTGCAATTCTTCGGTTTAATGCCGATGGTACTCCTGACCCTACGTTCAATTCAAACGGAGTTGTTTTGACCAGCGTGGGTCCAGGCAATGATTATGTTCGTTCATTATCCATCCAGTCCGATGGTAAGATCGTTGTAGCAGGACCTGCTTATAATGGGGCTGATTTTGATTTTGCCATTGCGCGGTATAATACCAATGGGAGCCTCGATAACACTTTTGGTATTGCGGGAATAACAATTTCTGATTTCGGATCCGGAGAAGACTTAGCTAATTCGTTACGGATACTTCCCGATGGCCGGTTTATTGTTGTTGGTAGTGCATACAACGGAACAGATCTTGACATTGCATTGGCTTTGTATACCCAGGTTGGAACGCTGGCAATCAGTTTCGGCAGTAACGGCCTGGTGACTACCGATCTCGGATCGGGCGATGATATTGCAAATGCAGTATTTGATATTCTCAGCGGGACACTCATGGTAGCGGGTAGCTCAGAAAACGGGTTTAATCGCGATTTTATTCTGGCCAGGTACAAAGATGATGGTGAACTGGATACCAGTTTTAATGGAGTGGGCTATGTTACTACCGATATCGGAGGAAATCATGATGATGCCCACTCTGTTTTTCCTCAACCTGATGGATCGCTGGTAATTTCCGGCAGCACCTTAAGCGGCACCGGTTGGGATTTTGCTCTTTGCCGGTTTACGACCGAAGGTGGCCTTGATAATACCTTCGGTACAGATGGTATTGTGACTACTGATTTTAGCACATACAATGACGGAGTAAATTCTTCAGTCATTGTGCCTGGAGGAGATATTATTCTGGCGGGGTATGCCGGAAACGGTTCCGATACTGATTTTGCCCTTGCAAAATATTCCTTATGGACACCTGTATCGGTAATCGATCTCTCCGGCCCGAAAAATCAGGTATGGATCTATCCCAATCCTGTTAGACAGAAAGCGACATTGGTATATAGTCTTGATAGTGAAGAAGATATCTCGTTTATCCTTGTGGATATGCAGGGCAGAATTCTGAAAACTTTAATGGAAAATGAAAAACAGGAGGCAGGCCGGCATGAATGCCTGTTTTCGTTACCTTCTGATTTACCTGACGGGACGTATCTGCTTATTTTATCAGCATCCGGTAATCGGGTAAGTATCCGGGTCGTAAAGTAATTCAAATCCATTAAACATTCTGAATTTCAATACAATATGTTTAAGATTCTATGGAAATCATTAGCTTTGTATTACCACTTAATTGGGCAGGTTTAAAGGAATGCTTTTCTCAATTTTCATATAGAAAAATAAAACCAAAGACAAGAACATACCATCCTAATCTTGGTTACGGATGAAACTAACAAGTATTGCGAATCTGATTATTCTGTTTCTTATAATAACCATGTCAGCTGTCTTTGAAACACCGGCTGTATTTTCCGGCCTACAATCTGACTGGGTAACTAAAATAAGAATGGCAGACACACCCGGGGCAACTCAGGACAAATCTTTTGACACCCTGTCACTTTATCTCGACGCTCATCGTCATGAGCCATCTATATCCCCTTATCTTTTTTGGGGTTTCTCGAATATCAGGGCAGGTGTATTTATGGAGGTATCTGGGCAGAAATGATCAGGGATCGCAAGTTTTATTATGCTATTGATACGTTTCTGTATAGCGATCCCGATCATAAATCACCCTGGAGGGCTTTTCCGCTTGGTACCTATGCGGAGATGGATACGTTGCATGTATTCGTCGAGGAACACAGTCCGCGAAACGATGTGAAATCAGGATCATCAAGAGGGATATCGCAAGATAGTATTGCACTGCAGGAAGGCAGGAGTTATTCGGGACATATTGTTCTGGCCGGCAGTGGTTCTGTCGTTGTCAGAGTAAGTCTGATCTGGGGACCTGGGCCCGGTAAAATGCAAACAGTTGAGATACCTTCTATTACCGGGTTTTTTGAACCAACACCGATACATTTCACATCGCAGGCGAATACCGGTCTAGGCATTCTGGAAATAACCGGGGAAGGGGATGGCTGTATTTATATAGGTACCATCTAGCTGATGCCTGAGAATAATATTAAGGGTATGTGTGCCGATGTGATAGGTCTGTTAGAAAACTGGACGGGACCATTTATCGTTGGCTAGGCGGATGGTTTGGGAACGGATATGACTTTCATAATGCCATCGGGGATCGCGACAAACGGGCCCCATGATAAACGGGATCTATGGAACGGAACAGATCGAATCCAACGACTTTGGTCCTGATGAGTTTATGATCTTTGTGAATAAAATAGGTACTGAGCCTTATATCGGGGTTAGTGTAATGTCGTCTGCCAATGCCTAGTTAGCTGCCGACGAAGTTGAGTATTTTAACGGCTCATCCGATACACCTATGGGACAACTCCGTGCTGTCAACGGACATCCCGATCCCTATAATGTGAAATACTGGGGAATCGGATGCGAAACATAGGGTTTTGAGGAGCTAAATGCATATACTACATTGCATAATCAAATTGCACAAGCTATTCTGGCAGTGGACTCAGACATCGAGATCGTAGGTGTCGGAGGCCCGGGATCGCAGGGGTCTGTGCCCGGACAGGGCGACTGGTCGGAAGTGATACTCATCGAATCGGCTGATTATATGGATCTTATCAATGAACATCTCTATGCCATGCCAACAGGTGGCCTGATCGATTATACACAAAGCCTCGCCATGATGGTCGATACGTTTGTAGCTGCTCCTCGGTATCCGCTCTACCAAATAGGTCATATACCTGATTTGGGCCATTGATACAATTG
>CAZWIU010000135.1:0-9513 GCA_964634105.1 uncultured Bacteroidales bacterium
TCCCTGTTTTAAATTATCATTTTCTAAAAACAACGACTTTTTAAGGGTTGACTAAGTAAGGTATTTGATTATAACCTAACGGGTATAGATTTTTACTAAAAAGTTGAAATCATCCACCTCTGAAGGGTCTATATCTTTAAAAGTTTGCACTCTTATCCTCTCTTCATCAAGCATCTGTACCAGCATTGTGCATTCGAAAAGAGGCGCATTAAATACATATTTAACTTTTCCGGAGGAAGGAGTCACTGATTCCGGAGCCGGAGAATTACCTGTAACAGTGAAAGCAAAGGGCGACCCTTCAAGAGTTCCTCCGCATGATATCCGGATTATTGATGAATTATACATATCATATACAAATGCTAATTGATACGCTCCGTATTGATAGCCAGAAGACTCAATATTAACAGGCGTTCCTTCCAGGAACCAGTTACCAGCTAAAGTCCCATACAAATCAAAACACACCCTTCCCCCCTTTGGTTCACCAATACGCGGATTCTTTGCTTCCAACATGTACCGAATTGAATCTGTGAAATAATTATAGGGATCATCATAATGTAAATAAAATTCATGGTACCTCTCGGGTGTATTAAATGAAGTGACCTTATTGTAGTTTACCACACCTATATCGAATGCCCCTGTTCTAAGCCGTGCATATCCAACCAGATCACCGGTATTCAGGGTAGCACCCAATATAACTCCTAAAGGCAAATTACTGATATGGTCTAAATATGAGATTATTGATTCGGTATGGATAAATTCTATCCGGTAGTCATCGGACCATTCGTTATAGTATATTGTTCTAATTGTTCCGGCAGTCATTGCATGGACAGGCACAGAGTCGCTTCCTTTTAAATAGAACCCAATATGATCGGAAGGAAACGTATGACCAGGAGGATTTAAATTTCCAAGTGGCGATGCTTCAAGAATAGCAGCTGTATCAACCGGACAGATTGAAAAAATAACCTGACCTGAATCTAAAGCTGGTTCATCGCTGCATGCAAGAATAAATATCAGCAGGTATATTGCAGAAAAAAATTTCTTCATGACAGTCAGTTATAAGAGGAAAATAAAGGTAATATAAGCAACAAACTTGAGAAAGGCAATTATTTGACATATGTATACCAGCGGAAGATTTTGCCAGCTGGCATATTAATTATAATATTGTGTTTACACTATAATCTTTCTAAAGGTTATGTTCGAATCTCCGGATCAACGACTGGTTATTCGCCTGAAAGCAGGAGACGGAGAAGCTTTTGAGAAACTTTTTATGAAGTACAATCAGAAGCTCTGTAATTTCTGTTATAATATCTTACATTCCCGTCAAGACGCGGAAGGAATTGTTCAAAGTACTTTTCTGAAGATATGGGAAACACGTCATCTCATTAACGAAAACCTTCCTTTTGGGGGTTATATTTTCAAAATTGCACAAAATAAGGTATTCAACCTGTTGCGAAAGCAAATAAACCACCGCTACTACCTTGAATATCTTCAAGAATACACAGAAATGCTTGAAAATACTACAGAGAAGAGCATTCTTTATAACGAACTTGAAAATATCATTCATCACCTTATAAATAGTTTACCCGAAAGAAGAAGAGAAATTTTTTTATTAAGCCGGAATGAAGGGTTGACCTATAAAGAAATTGCCGACCGTCTGGGTATCAGTGAAAATACTGTGGATACACAAATCCGTAAGGCGCTTGATTATTTCAGACAATCGTTACGTGAAAAGATAGTATCAGGTATTCGATAACCAAATTCACCGCACTTTTATTTTTCTCTGTTTCCTTTCACGGAACATTTCCAGAAAGCTGTATTAAAAAAATAAACGCATTATTTAACCTTATTCATTTTACATTGGCCAGACATTCAAATATTAAAGATCTACTGGATAAATATATCCGGAATCAGCTCACAAGAGATGAGCTGGATTTTCTATATCATTCACTTAACCATGAATTGCATACCAATGATGTAAAAACATGGTTATATGAAAAATGGGACGACTTTCCGGAAGAGGTCGATAAGATAAAATCGGAGCTTCTACTGAGAAAAGTTAAGGGAAAGATATCCTCAGCTGAATCATCATTCGGTAAAAATCCATTCCCTGAGATATCTGAAAAGCCTGTATCAAACTGGTTGTTACGTTCTATTCTGAAATATGCAGCTCTTTTTGTCGGAGGTTTCTTAGCAGCATGGTTTTTAGTAAGCAAACTTAGTCTGGATCAGACCATAAAAAATACTGCATATAATGAAGTACATATTCCAATGGGATCTAAATCAAAAATCATACTATCGGATGGGACACAGGTATGGCTTAATTCCGGGAGTACTATGAAATACCCATCTTATTTTATGGGCAACTCAAGGGAAGTATATCTGGAAGGTGAAGCTTTCTTCGATGTTATGCACAATGAAAACAGACCTTTTAAAGTAAATACTTCTGAAATACAGATCAAGGTATTAGGAACAAAATTTAATGTAAAATCCTACCCCGAAGAGAATATAATTGAAACTACCCTGGTTTCAGGTTCAATTGAGATAGAAACTAAGGAACCTGGTAAACTTAAAAAGCGAATGTTGAAGTTAGAACCCAACCAGAAAGCAACCTTCTCACGAATCAATAACAATCTCTCATTAATTGAAAATACACAACCGGAAAGGCTGGAGCCCTTATCGATAGGTACAATTGAGATAGATAATGAAGTCAATACTGATGTTATTACAAGCTGGAAGGATGACAAACTTATTTTTAACCGGGAACGGTTTGAAGATATTGCTACCCGGCTTGAACGTTGGTATGATGTGCATATAATTATTGAAGACAGTACATTGAAAGATTATCAATATACTGGTACACTCGAGAAGGAAACACTTGAACAAGCCCTGTATGCCTTGAAAATAGCTTCTCCGTTTGAATATAAAATCGATAAGAATACAATATTTATTTATAAATAATAAACCTTTAATACGACGAGAGTATGAAAAGATGCATCAAACTAAGCACATTTTACATGCAATATGTAAGTAGGTTGCCAATGGTTTGCATACTTGGCTTATTGCTACTTTTCTTCGGTACATTGCGGTTACCCGCTAATTCCTATGCCGAGGGAACTAAATTCAACCTCTCTTTTAAGGATGCAACTGTTGAGGAATTCTTTTCAGCAATCGAAAGTCAGAGCGATTACAGATTCCTTTACCGGCATGAAACTATTGAAAACAAAAGAATCACCGTTGATGCTAAGAATGCCGGTATTGATGAAATCCTCCAGAAGGCATTGGCCGGAGCAGAAATAGACTATACCATTCTGGCTAACAACCTTGTGGTAATAAAACCCTCGGAAGTCAGGGTTAAGCTTCAGGGTATTACAGTCACAGGGGTAATTACATCTGCTTTGGATAATCAGCCTATGCCCGGCGTAACGGTGATGGAGAAAGGAACAACAAACGGAACTATTACCAATATAGAAGGTAAATACTCGATAACAGTGCAAAATACAGAGGCAATCCTTACATTCTCTTTTATGGGATTTACTTCGCAAGAAGTTACGGTAAACGATCAAAAAGTAATCGATATCAGTATGGAAGAGGAAGTCAAGGAACTCGACCAGGTTATTGTGGTTGGGTATGGACAAATGAAGAAAAGCGACCTTACAGGTGCAGTTGTTTCGGTAGATGAAGAATCGTTAAGGACTTCCAAAGCTGCTAATATCGATCAGGCTCTTCAGGGACGGGTTGCAGGTGTGCAAATCACTTCGAATTCAGGTCAACCTGGAGGAGCCACATCTGTAAGGATTCGGGGAGCGAGTTCAATCAATAATTCAAACGAACCTCTGTATGTAATTGACGGTGTACAATTTCAAGGTAACGGCGTTTCAGTAGCTGGTTTCGATTGGGCCGGAGGCGCCAATGGACAAAGTCGTGTTAACCCGCTTTCTACAATTAACCCAAACGATATTGTCAGCATCGAAGTGCTGAAAGATGCTTCAGCCTCAGCCATATATGGGTCTCAAGCCGCAAACGGGGTTGTTATAATCACAACAAAACGTGGAAAAGAAGGTGTATCTCTTGTCTCTTACAATTCATATTATTCACTGCAGAGTTTGCCCAAAAAGCTTGAAATGATGAATTTGCCAGAATTCGCTGAATATCGTGTTGAAATAGCTCAACAACTTAACCAGGAGCCTGATGAGCATTACTTGGATCCTTCTCTTCTTGGTGATGGAACAGACTGGCAGGATGCAGTCTTCAGAACAGCTTGGACCAGTAGTCATAATATCTCTGTAACTGGGGGAAGTGAAAGAATTACCTATGCTTTATCAGGAGGATATTTTTCACAGGATGGGATTATCATTGGTTCGAATTTTAGCCGGTACAACGGGAGGTTGAATATCGACAACCAGGTTAAGGACTGGATACGCGTGGGAGCCAATGTTGCTTATACAAGAACAGATGAAACTATAACATTAAATGATGGCAGCGACGGGGTTATTATGAATGCCCTTACCATGCAGCCCGATATCCCTGTACGTAACTTCGATGGTGACTATGCAGGACCCGATGTAACTTATTCCGGTTCAAGCTATAACCCGGTAGCACTGGCATTATTAAGAAATAACAAACTAGACCGCGAACGTTTCATGGGAAATGTCTATGCAAGCTTCGATTTCCTCAAAAATTTTAATTTCAGGTCAGAATTCGCTATCGATAACAATAATTCAATCAATATCGCTTTCCACCCTACTTACCAGTTTGGTGCCATTGAAAATACAATCAATAAGATGCGCCAGCGCGATGAGAATTCAATTTTTTGGAGCTGGAATAACATTCTCAACTTTAACAGGAAAATCAGCGAAAAACACGCTATCAACATAATGCTTGCTTCGGAAGCACAAAAATCATCATGGCAAGGTACGGATGTAATTAAGGAGAATTTTGCATCGAATGAAATCCATGTACTCAGCCAGGGTGAGAACCCAACATTAAGTACTAACGGATGGAAGGATGCTTCTTCACAACTTTCCTATTTCGGGCGTGTATTCTATAATTATGATGAACGGTATCTGAGCACCTTTACGTTAAGAGCTGACGGTTCGTCAAAATTCGGTCCAGAGAACAAATGGGGTTATTTCCCATCATTCTCATTGGCCTGGAGGATCAGCAACGAGAGTTTCATGGCAAACCTGACATTCTTACAGGATATGAAAATCAGGTTCGGGTACGGACAAGTTGGGAATACTCCTAATGAAACGTATCTCTACGGAGCTTCTTTAACTTCTAATAACTCGCCATTTGGCACTTTTTACAGGGTTCAGAAGAATATAAACCCGGAACTTAAGTGGGAAGCCACAGAAATGTATAACATTGGCCTTGACCTATCGCTTTTTAACGGTCGTATATCCCTCATTGCCGAAGCCTATAAAAAGCAAACCAAGGATATGCTCCTGCAGTTAAGTCTGCCTAACTACCTGGGAGGGCCAAATAACTGGCAAGATATTGCAGCACCTTATATCAATGCAGGACGTATGGAGAATAAAGGGTTGGAATTTACACTCACCACATACAATCTCAAACAGGATAAATTTTTATGGCAGACAGATATTACCTTAACCCTTAACCGCAATAAGGTTGTAGAGTTGGATGATACAAGCCGGATCTATTTTGATGGCCTGTACTGGTATCCTGAATTTCAAACAGCTACAATGACGAAAGTAGGCGAACCGATTGGTGTCTATTATGGTTATGTAACGGAAGGTATTTTCCAGAACGAACAGGAAATTCTCGATCATGCCGTGCAAATAGTTAATCCTGATACATCTTCAGCTGAGCGCCCTAACGGGATTAACCTGGTAGATAAGACTACAGGCGTATGGATAGGAGATATTAAATTCAGGGATCTTAATGGTGACGATATAATCGATGAAAACGATCAGACTATTATCGGGAATCCGAATCCTAACTTTTCTTTTGGTTTCAACAACACATTTACCTTTGGTCCGGTTGACCTTTCAATTTATTTACAGGGTTCCTACGGAGCCGATATACTGAATTACTCAAGGGTGCGGATTGAAAATATGACCAGCCCGTATAGTAACCAGGCAAAAACTGTTACAACTCGATCGCATGATGCGTTAGTTGACCCGGAAGGCAATCCGGAGGATCCTTCGAATATCACATTGGCTAATCCGGGTACAGATATGCCCCGTTTTGCTACCAACGATGTGAACCGCAATAATCGCATGTCGGACCGATTTATAGAAGATGGCTCTTACCTACGTATTCAGAATCTTACTCTTGGGTATACCTTCCCTGCCACACTATCACAAAAGGTTAAGATTCAACGATTACGTATCTACATGAATTGTCAGAACCTGTATACTTTCACTAAGTATTCGGGATACGATCCTGAAATCGGGGCATTCAACCAGAATGCTCGTGTTCAGAATGTAGACATGGGACGCTATCCGACTCCCCGCATGATCACTTTCGGACTTGATATCGATTTATGATGGAAAGATTGTTTAAAATGAAATCTAAAGAACTATGAAGAATTTAAAAAGATATATCCCTACTCTTTTCCTGATCTTGCTCTTCGGAGCCTGTGGAAAAGATTTTCTGGATATGACGCCGCAGGACAGGCTTACAGCTGATGGCTATTATCGCACAGCAGAAGAAATCCGGTCAGGAACCGCATCTTTATATGGATATCCCTGGTTCGGATTTAATGATAAGTTTTTCTGGCTGGCAGGCGATTGTATGTCAGGTAATATTTATTACACTTATGACCAGGAAGGACAGTACTACTATTTCACATTTACAGCAGGTAATGCTTACTTATCTGATGCATGGAAGAGTCTGTACAGGGTCATTTCCTACGCAAATTCAATCATTAACGATGTACCTGGTATTGCTTCCTCTAATGGTGTAAATCAAAGCCATATCGATGGCGCAGTTGCGGAAGCCCGCTTTATCCGTGCAGTGGCTTATTATATGTTGGCTGAATTCTGGGCTGAAGTACCGATTGTTGAAAACAATACCCAGCTTATTTCGGATAACGATCTTATGCTTCCAAAAAATACACGTACAAGCATTTATGAATTTATCCGTCGTGACCTGCAGTTTGCTGCCGACAACCTACCCACTGTCGATACTGAAGCGGGTCGAGTTACACAATGGTCGGCAAAAGGTATGCTGGCGAAATTATACCTTACCATGGCACAAAATGGTGGTGACAATGCAGCTGAATATTTCACACAAGCGAAGAACCTGGCGGCGGACGTAATATCAAACAGCGGTCTGACACTTATGGAAAATTATCGGGACTTGTTTTTAATAGCCAACAATAATAATCCTGAATCGCTCTTTGCATTACAATGGATGAAAGGAGGTTATAGCTTAGGAAACAGCCGAAATGCAAACTGGGCGCGCAGTAGTATTATTGCCGACCAGCAATGGGGAAGCGGTAAAGGTTGTACTTACGATTTTCAAAATATGGTTCAAGCCGATGATTTAAGGCGTAAAGAAATATACATGACCCTGGGCGATTTTTATCCTGAGTTGAATACTGCTAATGGTGGTTATACCTATTACTTTGAAACTCTCAATCCGGATAATCCTACAAATGCACTTGAATCGCCAAACGATGTGCTGAATCACCTGAAGAAGTACGTAGTAGGCCGGGCCGATGATAATAACGGACAGGTCGGAACCGAGCAGGATGCCGGAAATAACACTTATATCCTTCGTCTGGCTGATGTATACCTGATCTATGCAGAAGCTACGCTGGGTGCAAATGCCATTACAGACGATGCCACAGCATTAACATATTTCAATGCCATCAGAGCAAGAGCGGGCTTATCGCCTAAGACCAGCATTGGATTTATGGATATCATTAATGAACGCCGGGTCGAGTTCTGCCTTGAAAGTATGTTTTGGTTCGATATAAAACGATACTATTATCGCGATCCTGTTGCAGCATTGGCATATTTGAACAACCAGTCAAGGCATTATACCTATAGAAGAAATACTGGTGAAAACGACGCCAATCTTTGGAGCAGCTATACATTGAGAACCGATCTGAACGATCCTGTTGTAGTACAGGAAATAGATATGTTTCTTCCAATTCCCACTGAGGAGGTGATTTCAAATCCATTGCTTGGAGCTGAAGTGTCAGCGGAGGAATATGATTTCGGTATTGAATAACCTAAATACGCATGTTATGAAAAAAAATCTTAATATATTACCACTCTTTCTCGGCATTACACTTCTGGCAGGCATACTAATTATCTCCTGCAAGGAAGATGAGAAACCAAACGGAGGAGTTCCGATAATCGACTATATTCGCTTGACTGATACTGCTGCTGCAGATTCATTTATTACTTCAGCCTATATGGGCCAGTTGATAGCCATTGTTGGAAGAAATCTATCCGGCGCCCGTGAGATTATGTTCAATGATCAACCGGGATTTTTAATACCAACCTATGTAACAGATGTATCTATCCTGGTGAATGTTCCCAGCACAGTACCCACATCCATTAATAATAAAATGATCATCACATTCGAAGACGGGTATGAGCTTCAATATGACTTCTATGTTGATGTTCCGCCGCCTGTTATCACTTCAATAAAATGCGAGTATGTCCCGGATGGCGATATAGCAGTACTATATGGTGATTATTTTTTCGAACCCATAACGGTACTTTGGCCTGGTGATGTTGAGGTAGAAATTGTTTCGATGGAAAAGACAAAGATTGAAGTAACGGTACCTGAAGGCGCCACACCAGGACAAATTAAAATCCAGACCCTGTTCGGTGAAGCTTTATCGCCTTTTCTTTTCAGGGATAACAGGAATACAATTGTTGATTTTGATTTACTCCTCCATGAAAGTTGGACCGCAGCTGTTGCATATGCCGATTCAGCTCCTGAAATTGCACCAACCTCAGGTAATTACGCAATAATTCAATCGGATGATGTTACTGATTGGGACTGGGAAAATAATCTTGCAGTTTTCGCCTGGGGCGAAAACGTCCGTGGAGATGTACCCCTTGCTACCGGTTTTGTGCCGGCTCTTGATTTTCGTTTTGAAGTAAATGTTGTTGAACCGTGGTATGATGTGAGAATGGAAATTTATTTTTCACCGTACGGTCAGGGCCATGGTCGCGATGCTGTTGATCCTTCATTTTGTCGATGGAAACCCTGGCTTGAGGAACCATATACCACCGATGGTTGGATTACTGTTTCAATCCCTCTTTCACAATTCTGGTTCGACAGAGACGATGCTGCTAGCGCAGTTAACGGCTCGCAGCCCTTGCAAAACCTGACAGGTTTAACTAACCTTAATATGATGATTTTTGGACCCAGAGAAAGTGATGCATCTGCGACACATCCTATACAGGTTTGTGTAGACAATATTAGAATTGTACCGCATGATATAGAATAGAAACCGGGCGACTAAATTGCTATATTAGGGTTTGCTGATTTTTTATTTCAAAGTAGTTAAATGTTTGTATTACA
>CAZWIU010000136.1:0-8971 GCA_964634105.1 uncultured Bacteroidales bacterium
CGAAGGTATCTCCCCAGAAATTATTATCACATACCTACTTGGTAGCAGGGATACTGCAAAGCCCTGATAAAGAATATTCAGGCAACCAAATAATGATTAGAAAGAGATATTATCTTTCTTCCTGACGCCAAAAAGATTTAATACCTTCCATTTTATAAATCCGCCAAAGAATCTGAAATAATTTTGAAAAAGCGCATAGTATGCTGTTATACTTTCTGCATAAAGCTTGTAAAATTTTAGATTCACTTTCAGATTATATACAGACCTTTTGTCAGTTAACATTTTAAAGGTAAGCTTCAATTTTCCTGCATGGAGCAACCCGGTGTTGGTAACATCGTTCCAGATAGCCAGTTCAGGGCAGATTATATTCTTAAAACCGTTGATTTTTGCCCGGTAGGTAAATTCAGAATCGCCAAAGTATTGAGGGAAATTGATCTGGTCCCAATACCCGATTTTCTTAACAATATCCGAAGGTACAATCGTCCCCATGCCTGTAATCCAATCGACTGAACGGGGAGAGGAATAGTTTTCACCGTCAGTATCAAGATAGCCGATCATATGGTTTGTGCCTCGCTTTGGATCAAATACTCCACCCATTGACCATATCAGGGTTTTCTCGGGATTCGCATAAATCTTTGAGCCTAAAATCGTATTTTTATCATAGCGCTTCAATAATTCCAACACAGTCACAAAATAGGATGCCTCAACCTGAATATCGTTATTCCAGAGAAGTAGATAATCGCAATGAAGTTCTTTTATGGCATATTCTGCTCCCATGTTGATACCTCCACTCCACCATAAGTTGCCATCGCCGTGCAGGATAATTACCTGCGGATGATGTTGCTGAATCCAATTGGCAGTGCCATCGGTGGATGCATCATCAATAACAATAATCTTATATCGTTCAGCTAATTCCGGCTTATCAGAAAAAAAGCTGCAAAGTTGATCAAGGCATTTTTTGGTATACTCAATTTTGTTAAATACCGGGATTAAGATTGCTATTTTATTCATCAGGTAGAAAATTATTTCTTCGCAACAAACTCTCCGATTTTTGAATAAATATACTGTAATCCAAACTTAGGCATTTCTATGAGAAAAGATAAAAACGGCCAACTCAAAAACTTGAGATTCAATGTCATGGCGTACCAATTATTGAAACAGAGTTGCGCAATAAAACGAGTATATATTATACCAACTACTCCAAATGCTGGCAGAGCATAGTACAGGCCTACAAAGAAAATAACTGCGCCCGAAATAATCGAAGGCCAGAAAAAGGGTACGTGGTTCGTGGAGGTGTAAACACCTGCATGAAAAGAGGAGTGTAAATCAAGAAATTCGGTCAGCGCCATAATGATAAAAAGGAGCATGGGATACATTAACCTGCGGTCGACATTTAAAGCCTCAAGAATTGGATTCCCGAATAGTGCAAACAGGATATAGGTAATAGCGGCCATAGACAGTCCCAAAAACATATATCCGCCTGTCGTACGCCTTAGTTCTTTAAAGTTCTTTTCCGCGGCAAACTTAAAAATAACCGGTAAGCGGGAATATACCGGGGTCAGAGAAAATCCGTAAATACTTTTTAAAAGCCATGTAGTAAAGGTGAAATTAGCCATCAATGCCGTATCAGTAATCTGAAGGATAAGTATATTATTCCCCCGTTCCACTAAAAAGTTACCAAGCTGTATACCACCCATACGCCATGATGCTGGCCAAAGCGATAAAAACAGCTGTTTATTGAACCTCCCCGATTTAATATGGGTAATACCATGCTTCTTAAACCATCCCATTATAAAAATTCTATAATAAATGTGCATTGCCACTCCTTCCATGAGTAAAGCCAATGTGAGTCCGATAGGTTTAATTTTAAAGGTAAGAAGTATGATCCAGATAGCAATTCTGATGGCGGTTGTTAAAGTGACAAACCTGGCCTCGCTGGCGATAAAATCGAGTCCCTTCATAAATGAACTCCAACGCACATTGAGCATGTAAATACCAAAATATACAACCAGGGTACCGTATGCAGCCCATAGGTCAAGCCTGTGCCCCGATTGACTCATCAGGTTCCAGAATGCAGCAACTCCACCGGTTGTAAGCATTACTATAACAAAAAGGGACAGAATTAAATATATTCGCTGGGTAGTTCTAAATAGTTCGAGAATTCCATCCAGGTTTGGTTCTTTGTTCTGAAAAGCAGGGGTTTCATCAAATTCTTTTTTATTCTTTGGTATTTGTGTAGCACCAGCATTAAAATACGAAGTTGCCCTGACAACTACAGAGCTTATGCCAACGTCGGCTACAATTGCGAAAGCAGATAAAATCCCGATCCAAAAGTAAAATGTTTGTTCTTCGGCGGTATAAAAAGCGAGAACCAGAGGGACAACAAATAAGGGAGACCCAAATCGTACAAAGTCCCTCATCCAGGTCATAAGCATTGCACTATTAAAGATTCTTTTCAGCATTTGATTTATCTAATTGGATAAGTGTTTAATCGTCCTTCGTGTTCCGTTCCGGCGGAAAAGAAGGTATTGTCATATTGTCCACAGCATGCTGCGGAAATAGATTCCGGAACTTGGTCTGGTGGTTAATGTTATTAATTATGGTCCAGGCAGCATTATTCATTGTTTTCTTGAAATTCACAAATACATTTCTGGAAGTTAATATTGTGAAGAAATGTGAGCTATTTCTTTCGAAATCAAGTACTACTTTATTACCCTCATTTTTAAAGAATATAGCGTATAAATAAGAGGGTAGTCTTTTAGTTAATAGATAGAGATCGTAAACCAGAGAAAATAAGTAATTCTTGTATATCAGTTCTCTCTTTTTGGGCAATGCCCCGGTATATGTCTGGTAGAGGTTTATGATCATATCTGAACGGCCAAATGATCTGTAAAGACGGCGGAAATAAGTCCAGGTAAGGCGATTGGCAGGCATGTAGTGTTGAAATTTTAAATCAGGTTCATACCAAATTTTATACCCGCACAAGCTGGCAGCCAACGCAAGTTCAGAATCTTCACCTGAACTTATTTTTGACTTTCCCTTCCGGCCCGACAACCAGAACCGGAAACCATTGTTATGAAGGTGTTCCCAAAGAGATTTACGGACAGCGGAGCAGGCGCCGTAAACATAAATTTCATCTCTCTCCATAATCCCTGCTTTTCTGGCCTGTGGTCCTAGCGCCAATGCATTTTCAAATTGACTGAGCCATACAGGAGGGGGTACCTCAAAGTCGCCGACGCCATGACCTCCGATAATTCCAATCTGCGGCTCCTTATTCATTATTTCGAAAACTTTCGATACATAGGTTTTGCACATAATGGTATCATCATCGATGATACATACTGTGGAATAACGGGCTTCGCTAAACCCTGTCCGTAATGCATTATCTTTTCCAGGTTTTCCTTCATAAAGTAATTTAAACTGGATTTCACAATTACCCCAAACCTGCCTTACAATGTCGCTGGTGTTATCTTTTGAGGCATTATCGACAACAATAACCTCCCAGGGAATATCCTCGACTCCTTGCTGATTTTTAATGGCTCCCAGGTTTTTTTCCATGAACCTTCCGCCATTATAGGTACATATCAATAAGGTTACACCATTCGTTGACGTTACTTGCGACATACTGCAATTAGTTCTATTGAATCAATAAGTGCGCGCGAAAGTATTCTTATATGGTAAATTAAACAAATTTATTTGTTATAGGTAAATATTCGATTGAGGTGATATACAATTTAGTTGACCAATAAACGTTACAGTTCAATGAAAACCTTTATAAGCCTGAAATATACTATAGTATATGCGTTACTTTAACTGTTCTTACTTTCATATTCAATGATTTTAAGGAATCCGGAACATATTGGTTGTATGGAAAACTATTTTTATCTTAATAATTGATCGCCTCATCAAACATTTTTCCTTATTAATTAACGGGATTATACATTTGTTACCTCTGCTTATATTGTATACTAAAACTTAATATGAAAATTATGCTGCAAAAATTCTCAAAATTCTCAATCATTGTAGCGCTCTCAATGTTTATATTTAATGCAACCTATGCGGGTGAATTTGCATTAGTTAATGAGACTGTTACCTGGACGGATAATCCTAACCATGGCTTTTATTATTGGTTCGACGTAGCCAAAGGTCCTCAAAACTGGTTGTCTCCGGATAACTATTATAATGGTACTTTCTATCTAAGGTTCGAGGTACAAAATGTCCCAACAAGCGAGCCATTTAAACTACAATTTGCCATTTGGGGCGATTTGGATGCAGGTGCAATGTATTGGACAGAGTCTTGTTCCGATGCTACTCCGAACTATTTTAATGGTACAGGAACCCAGGCATACTCTTCAATGCCGGTAAACTGGTACAAAAAGAACGGAGGAATAAACTGGAGCGACCGGACTACTTTCCATCGTTTCGGCATTATCCTGTGGGTGCATAATCCACTGGTTGTGTGTTCTGATTGGATGGGAAACACGGAATCGACAAATGCATGGAATAATGAGAGATTTAATTGGCTGCCCATGCAGATAAAAGTTACGGTGGTTGCTGTATCGGCAGGATCTACATTCTCAGGGTGGGAAAATTACGGTGGAAGCAGTAGCTCAAGTTCCAGCAGTTCAAGTTCGAGCAGTTCAAGCTCCAGCAGTTCAAGCAGCAGTGGCTGTACTCCCGAACAGCGCGAACATATCGACAATTCTCCCACGCCGGGCTCAATGGCAATTCAGGGCGAGAACATGACATACACCAATTACTTTACACAGGCACTCATGGGTGCGTCAAACGGAAATGTCGCCACCCTTTATAATAGTAATACGGGTAGCGGTAACGAAACAGGAAATATAGCAACAACCTTTACACAGGACGATGGAATCTATGATATAAAAGTGGTTTATCTCGATGAAAACGACGGGGCTTCGAATTTTCGTCTGAAACAGAACGGAACCCTCATCGATAGTTGGGTAGGTGTACAGCAATCATGTTCGAATAAATATACTGTCCGCACAAAGCCGGATGTTGCACTACATGAAGGCGATGTAATCAGTATTGAAGGAGATAAGAACCTGAGTGCTTATGCTAAAATCGATTATATTGATTTTACTTATAAAGGGCCTATCGTAGTTGAACCGCCAAGCTATACGATCAACTATGCTAATGAACGCACATCTGAGGTTGTACCGGCTACTGATCAATACAGTTACAATCATACCGATTGGACGGATGGAGCCGGCACATATGTAGCACTTCCGGCCGGACAAACAACATATTTCAGGCATAAATCAACACCGGCTGCAGAACAGGCAATAAGTGTTCCAGCTCGACCTGGTACTCCGGCATTTGCTATAAATTATTCACAGGAGAAGGCCATTTCGGTTTCTTCGGCATTGTATGAATATTCGACCAATAATTTTAGCAGTGTCGGTGGAAATTTTACAGGAACTGAGTATTCTCTGACACCCGGAACAGATGTGTGGTTCAGGGTGAAAGCAACGGGTTCAGCTTTTGCCTCTCTGCCGCAATATCTCGATGTTCCTGCCCGACCAGCAACACCAACATTTCTGATAGATTATGATAATGTTGTAGCCTACACATCTAATTCCGGAACATACCAATACTCTACCAGCAACCTTTTTACATCGTCCTCCGAATTTACCGGCACACAGGTAAGCATAACTCCGGGAACCGATCTGTATTTCAGGGAAAAGGCTTCTTCGGGTTCATTTGCGTCTGGCACTTTCTCATTGGATGTTCCGTCACGACCTTCAGCGCCCTATGTTACAATAAATTATTTCGCTGAAACGACTACTGAGAATATTACGTCATCAATAGAATATGCAACCAATTCGACATTCACCGATGCAATTTCAGGAAGTGGCGAAACCGTTAATGTTGTGCCAGGTCAGAATTTATATTTCAGGGTTAAATCTTCCGGTTCATCTTTTGCCTCGGCTTCAACAACTCTTGTAGTACCTGCCAGGCCTTCACTTAATTATTCAGTGAATTTCTGGAATCGTACAACCCAACAAACTATACCACAGGGAGTTTATTATTCACTCAACAGCGATATGTCGGATTCAACAGAAGGGAATAACGCTGTTATAAGTGTTACACCGGGTATCGACATATACATCCAAAAACCGGCGTCAGCATCCTCATTCAAAAGTAATACTCAACATTTGGTTGTGCCTGAGGTCCCCGTATTCAGCTCAGACGATGTTGTTGGTGGTATTGCAAGCGCTTCGCCGGTTGTTGTCAATTTAACATTCGATGTCACAGTAAGCGGTTTTGGTATTGCAGACCTGACACTTACAAATACCATTGCTTTAAACCTTCGCGATAGTTATATTTTCGATCTGTACCCTACGGCACAGGGAACTATATCTCTGCATCTCCCGACAAATAGTGTTAATGAAGGAAATTTCCAATCGGAAGTATACAGTTTTACATACAATGGCGTTGTTTCTGCCCATGCTTCTGAAGAGTATACGTTTAGCATATATCCTAATCCTTCCGATGGAATTGTAAACATTGTGTTTAAAACCACCGGCAGCAAAATAGTTCAGGTATATAATGCACAGGGCAAGATGGTGCTGGATATGGATACTGACAATCTTATCGATTTCATTGATTTACAGGAAATGAAAGGTGGTCTGTATATGATAAGGATCAAGGATGAACAGGGTAATGAAACTTCCAAGAGGATAATTATTACGGATTGAAAGTTAGGTTATAGATAGATTCAATTTAGGTTATAGTATGGGTTTAGGAGAAGGTGGCTTATTAAAGTCGCCTTTTTCTTTTAAGCTATCCCGAACTGTCGATCAAGAATTAATATATATATACTTATTTGATTTTCGCATTTGTACCTATTTATGATTATCCTCCGGAAATTTCCAGCTCCCTGCCTCTTTTATTTACATCGGCAATATACATCATCATGCATATCAGTACTATTGTTCCTGCATGTAGTCCGGCACCGGTAAACATTGTCATTAGAATACTCAATGTGTTGTACCAGATAAATGTATATTTTTCCACGAGCTTCGAACGGATTAGTTTAATCAGAATCCATAGCTGTCCGATGACAAAGAATATTCCGAATTTCGAGAAATCACCGATGATTCCAATATCACTCTGGTAAAAACCAAATGTCTCTGTCAGACTGTTGATAAATCTTCCGTACGATGATTGATGATCGGGCATTCCGTTACCGGTTATCATCCAGAGCGGATTCTTGTTGAACTCAAAAAGAAAATAATGGGCTGCACGATATCTTACATTGTCTTCAATTGAGGTGCTTTGTTCCTGTGTAACTTTTAACATTTGCAGAAAAATACCTTCAAAAAGGAAAAATAAAGGAATGAAGCATAGAAGGATAAGAAAGAAGGTTAGTATTTTTGATTTTATAGTGCGGCTCATGAGAATATTGATTATCGTTAACATGGCAATTGATGCGAGAACCTGGCGAGTCCCAAGAAGAAAGAAGATGATAAGTATAGGAATGATCCAAACCAGGTATTTTATTTTTTTTGTAATAAAGAAACCCATGAGAAGAAGGAAGTAGGCGGTATACAGAAAACCTCCCCCTGGAATAAATATACGCACAGTACCCCTGTCCTGAAATACGCTTGAAGAAACAATAACTCTTGGAAAAAGAAAATATTGGATGATATAAACTCCACAATAAGCAAATCCCAGTGTAAGGAACATATTTAATAATTTCTCGGGATTGGGCTTTAATTTGTGCAATAGAAAGTATATCAGAAAATAATATAATTCAAACTGTTCGAATAAAGTATTGTGTAAGGGTTGATCATGAAAATAGTTACAGGCTATCGCACTGATGATTAGACTTATAAAAATAAATACTACCGGCAATGTAAATTCCTTCCGGAACTCCTGGCTATGCTCGTAGACAATAAGGAAGATATACAGTGCGGAGCCAAGTATTATTCCCATGAAAATAAGTGACTTGCCTAATTGATAAGGGAGAAAGAGGGAATAAAACTTAATGGAAAGTAAGGATATTAGCCAGATGATAAGATATTTAAAAGAGTCTTTGCTAATAATATATTTCTGATGAGAGTTCAACGTAATCCGTTTGTTTTTTGATCCGATAAGAAGCAAAGGTAAAATTTATCAGCATTACCTTATTTGGTTTTTTACTGTATTTTCAACTAGATTAAATATTGATCAAGGTGTTTTAAGTTAGTGGGAAATATATTTTTGGTTTAATATAATAAACATGACTATTAAACAATACTAATTCCATATCTACCAAAAAAAATCAGAAGCTGACTTAATTGCTCATGAATTTAACAATCAATAGTGCAAACGGAATTTGTTAAGCAACTTCATTTTTTATTAATATAAATGATTTTATAAAAAATAGTATCTTTTCTTTATAAATTGTAGCCTCCGGGAATAAACTACTTAATTCTTTTTTTGTCAATAACTGGCAACTATCTATCTTTTCAACTGCTTCTTGATAGTTCTTAGCCCTGTCAATCCAACCTAGATTAAAATATAGTATTAGCCTTATTCTTATTTTCCTAGGTAACCATTGAAAAAAAGGAGTAATAAAATGAGGCTCTAAGGGAAACCAAAAGTTTGGAGTTTGTAAATAATAAACCTTTGCAACACGTTTAATTTCATATGCAAACATTTTTCTTTTAAACTCATCACCGACATGCTCAATGACTGAATTTGAATGAGCAATATGAAAAGAATTATCAGCGAAGTTTATTAAATTACATCCGTCTCCGGTGTAAAAACTAAAAATATTATCATTTTTTAGAAGAGGAATATTAGAAGGTAAATTAACTATTGCTATATGAACTTTATAATCAGTTAAAAAAACCTGTGGAATTATATTCCAATATGTTCTAGTTCCACCAATATCGATGATGTTGCATTTTCCGATCGATCATGACCACCTATTCCGGTGATGCTGACCACCATTTGC
>CAZWIU010000137.1:0-8898 GCA_964634105.1 uncultured Bacteroidales bacterium
TAGCCTGTCCAGAGGCTAATTATCTGTAGAAAAAGTCACATGCGAAAGTTTGAGCTCCGCAGGTGGCGATATAACCTTATACTTTTAATTCAACGTTTTTGAAATATTTAATCAGACAGTAGTGATTGGATATTGGATATTGGATATTAGATTATGGATATTAAATATTGCATACTGGATATCATTATTGTCCGGTTAAATTCAATGTTTTTCATATTTCGTACCTACGGTACTTTCCTTTAGCCTGTCCAGAGGCTAATTATCTGTAGAAAAAGTCACATGCGAAAGTTTGAGCCCCGCAGGTGTCGATATATCCTTAAACCCCTTAAATTCATCGGTGTAGGAGGGTTCGGATAGGATAATCGGACAGCAGTGTTTTTCTAATCAAAGTGTTTTGATTATGAACATTTTTATTAAACCTATCTTTATAGTAATTTGTTACAGCTGGTCGTTACAGTTTATGCTCAGAACGTAATGCGTATGGAAACTGCATAGAAGGCCTTCGCTGAGGTTCAGCTCGGTGTAATGCCGGGACTCTCTTTTATACAGGTATTTGAGAGGGATAATGCTGTGTGTCGGAAACTGGTTGTTGAACAGAGAAGTCTTTTAAATAGCATTTTTTTGCTATTTTTTAAAAGGGTTTATTATCTTAGCATGCTGTTATTTTGAAAATTGCCTTTATAAATTAAATAACCTATTGTTAAACTAACACTTAATCACTATGAGAAACACCTTACTTCTATTATTATTTCTCTTGATTGCATCCTTCAGACTGGATGCTCAGCAGGTGGTATTCGATCCTGCGACCTATGCCGGTTCTTTGCCTGCTGGCATGGAGATCGTTGATATCGAAGGTACTGCTTATTTGCAGGTTGTAGTCAATGGTTGGAATTCCTCCTTACCGCTCGATCCCCTGGTTGTAGGTGATCGCTATACTGCTTTTACCTGCGAAGCAAAATATGCTATCGGTACTTCCGGTTACACATTAGGTCAGGTTAATACTTTCCTTAAGCTGGCCAACAGCGACTTCTCTGTAGAGATTGGTGCTGCCGGAGCTGCCAGTACAGCTGATTTTGCAACTCGTTCAGTAACTATTACCCACTGGGATACTATAGCAAATCTGCAGGTTGCCGGACAGGAAACCTCTGGATGGACAGCTGTTGTGGGTGATACTCTTTGGGTAGGGAAGATTACATTGACTGGTAATTTTACAGGCCTGATCCCCGGATTCATTACTCGCGAAACATTCGGAACACTTTCATTTGATACCGGCAATCCCGTCCCACAACCAACTGGTTATGCTACCAGCTATAACTGGACAGATGTTACTGATTTCACATCGGTGAATGGCCATATTGAGGGAGGTTCTGACTCTTCTGTCAGAATAAATACCTATGGCACTTCCTATGCCGTGCGCGGTACATTAGTAGATCCCTCACACGGAGCACACGCACTAATAGTTAACAGAGATGCCTACCTTGGTAGCTGGGATACGCTTGTATTTGTAGGTATAAACCTGACGGGAAGCGTTGCTACGGCTGTTGAATTTGCATATGCTAAAAACCCGAACTGGTATATTAATAATGATACCAACGTGGTAAATGTTGAGTACCGTATTGATGGCGCAGATTGGGTTCAGATGGATACTTCACTTATCGATACACTTTATAAGGGCATTTGGGAGTATATTTCTCTTCCTATTAACTATGCTGAAGGAAGTGTAATGGATGTAAGGCTGAGCGGATTAAATACCACTCAGACTATGATTGACGACCTTGGAGTATATGGTATGGTACTTGCTCCACAGGGCACCAACGACTTTACCGTTGACAATCTGGTTGTCGGAGCCATTGACAATGCTGCCGATTATACCTGCAACCTGCACGCTGTATGGGATGCCGATAGTATCTATATGAACTTTGAAATTGTTGACGACAGCATTGTTGGCACAGGAACAGAATATCAGATAGATAATCTTGAGATCTATTTTGATATGGATAATTCAAAGAATGTACACTGGCCGCGTAACGGAGGTTGGATAGCCAACGATCCTACCTACGATGCAAACGACTATCAGTTAAGGCTTGTTGCCGATTCTGCATATACTGCTGCTCACCCGATCAATGGTGGTAAATTGCTGTATGCAGTTACCGATACCGGATATAACTTCACATTGAATATCTGCTGGGATTCATTACTGGTTGGTTTTATCGGTGCTGAAGATTCAGTAATAGGTTTCGATGTTCTTGCCAGCGATAACGATGCTGTTGCAAGTGATGCCAATCGTAACCAGGTTACCTTGAATTCACCGACGGATAAACCGTTTAACGATCCTTCACTGTTTGCTACATTTATGTTCAGACCTGAAGGCAGGTTCGAAATTATTCCGGATGAAGAAAATCCGACAGCTCCGGCAAATTTCGCTGTCTCCTGCACCGATACTATAATCACAGCAACTTGGGATAATGCAACCGATAATATTGCCGTTCTGCGGTATGAAGTCCGTATAGACGGTGCGCTTGTTGCATCTCCTTATGCATTAGCAAGCGGAAACCAATATATATACAGGGGTGCTTCGCATGCTGAACATTCAGTTTCCGTAAGGGCTCTTGACAACTATGGAAATGCTGGTACCGGGGCATCTACTTATGTTACTTGCGAGGCGATTGCTGTTGATCCGATTGCTGCAACAGAATTCAGAGTATATCCGAACCCGGCTGCAGGTATATTGAATATTGAAGCTGCAGAAGCTATTCAAAGTGTTGCGGTGATCAGTATAACCGGTTCAACTGTTATGAATGTTACCAATGTTCGTAACCAGATTGACCTTAGCACGCTGAATAATGGAATGTACCTGATCAGAGTTCGTACAGAAAACAATGTTTATTCAACTACATTTGTAAAGGAATAACATTCAATAGTAATATAACTGAAAAGGCCCTCATTACTGAAGGCCTTTTCTTTTTGTATACCTTTTCTTAAACTGTTTCTTTTTGTATACCTTTTCTTAAACTGGCAATCCAAATACCTCATTTACTTTCACAGGACACGGAGCAAATGTTGTTCCTTTTTCACCGGTTACTATTTGCTCCAGGTCAACAAGCGAACCAATGGCGGCCTTTTTCCCTGTTTTCTCTGCAAACCAGCATGCTGAGATTACCTTAGGTCCCATGGAACCGCTGGCAAAATCTTCATCCTTTACATCCTGGTATGTCACATTTGTCAATGCTATTGCTTCAGAAGTGCCCCAGTTTTTGTAGACTGCATCTGCATCGGTAGCCATGATATACATATCAGCTTCCAGTTCTTTTGCAAGCAATGCGCCTGCATAATCTTTATCAATGACAACTTCAGCTCCGACCAATTTGCGGTCGTCTGTATACACTGTGGGTATACCACCGCCACCGGTACATATAACAATAGTACCTTTCTCCAATAACCACTTAATAGGCCTCATTTGAAAGATGCGTTGCGGAATTGGCGAGGGCACAACTCTTCGCCAGGCATTCCCGTCGGGTTTCATTGTCCATTTCTTTTCAGCTATCAGTTTTTTTGCGGTTTCTTCATCATACAACGGACCGATAGGTTTACTCGGATTCTGAAATGCCGGATCGTTTTTGTATACTTCAACCATAGTAAGGATACTTGCGAAAGGTTGTTCGAAGGGTAAAATATTTCCAAGTTCCTGTTCAATCATATAGCCGATCATGCCTTCTGTCTGTGCACCAAGTACGTCTAACGGAAAATCCTCTTCCTGCATTGCCAATAATCCAACTTGTGGGCCATTCCCATGCGATATGATCACCTGATGTTTAAGGCATAACGGAGCCAGTGCTTCGGCAGCAAGCTTTACATTTTTCCGTTGGTTTGCAGCTGTTAGCGGCTCGCCTCTTCTGAGCAAAGCATTTCCACCCAATGCAACAACTATTCTCATAGTAAATTATTTAATTCCCGATAGCTTACCAGCCTATCTAAAATTACATATTCGCGTAACAATTTAAACTGACGGTTGTCATTCAGAAATGCCTCCCAGTTTCATCATAGGCTTAATAGCGAAGTATTAGGTTTCCCTGATAGTTTGCCGTATATTTGTGCGTGGTAATTAAATCAATCCGACGAGTATCATTTGTTCTTGCTCTTTGATTGTCTTGCCATATAACTTTAGTATTCATTAACAATATTCTTATTACTATGGCAAGGTCACATCAGACATCCAATAAAAAAGAAAGAGAAAAGATCAAGCAAAAAAAACGGCAGGATAAGGAGAAGAGAAAGGAGGAGAGGAAGGCCAGTCAGGAAACATCAAGTTTCGAGAGCATGATCGCATATGTCGATGAATACGGTCAGCTGACTTCCACACCACCGGATCTGTCCAAAAGAGTGAAGATAAATGCTGATGAAATTGAAACCAGTGTTCCCAAACGCCAGGAAGTTGTGGAACAGGACGAAAACAGTGAGGGGACAATGACATATTTCGATGAATCAAAAGGCTATGGTTTCATCCTTGATACCCATACGCACGAAAATATATTTTCGCACATCAGCGGGCATATTGACATCATTAAAGAAAATGATCGTGTCAATTATAAGAAGGTAAAAGGAAGCAAAGGATTGAATGCGATCGATGTCAGAGTTATTCATTAAGAGAATTAAGTAATCGTCTAGATGAGATAAATACCATCCCGCTCTATCCTGATCAACCGTCGTTTGTATAAATCGCCGATCGCTTTTTTAAAAGTCTTTTTGCTCATCTCGAGACGCGAAATGATTTCCTCCGGCTTACTGTTATCGTTCAGGTCAAGATAGCCATCGTGACCTCTTAGATACTTCATTATTAGTTCGGTATTTGGCGCAATATTACGATAGCCGAAACGATTCAGACTAACATCTATTTTACCATCGTCTCTGACCTTTTTAATAAAACCTCTTGCCTGGTATCCTGGCTCAAGGTTTTTGAAAACTTCATTCCTGAAAATCAGGCCCTGGTGTTTGTTGTTGATAATCACTTTATATCCCAGTGCAGTCTGATCATAAAGCAATAAATCAACCTCATCTCCGGGAGTATATTGTATGTCGGAAGATTTCAGAAAATGATCGATCCTGGTTGAACCCACAAGCCTGCCGGATTTCTCATCAAAAAAAAGGTAGGTAACATACCACTTTCCTTGTTTTATTCTGTGTTGTTGTTCACTGAAAGGGACCAGCAGGTCTTTGGTGAGGCCCCAGTCCATAAAAGCGCCATATTTATTAACCTGCACGGCTTTCAGGAATGCAAATTGATGGAGCGTGATATAAGGATGTAAATGCGTTGCTATGGGCCTGTCTTCCGAATCGGTGTATACAAAAACTTCCACTTCATCATCAACCTTTAACGTTTCAGGAACACTTGCATTGGGAAGCAACACTTCATTTCCTTCACCATCTCTTAGGTATATTCCATGATCGCTTTTCCGGTGTGCAATAAGCCTGTTATATTTTCCTGTTTCTATCATACTGCAAGATTAACCAATATCAATATACAATAGAATATTATTGGCAACAATTTCGTTAGAATTATTAATTCATTTATTCACCTTTTTATATGAAACACCCGAGATAAAATAATCATGTTTTTAACATACACAGGCATGATTATTTTATGATGGCAAGTTCCATCTTACAAAAAAAAAATAAAAAAACAGATGAAATGTATTAATATCGCATTCGAAAAAACATAAATAAAAAATAAACAGATAAAACCGACAGTAATGAAATTACTTAGCCCAGAAACCTGTAAATACTCTTTATTAATACCAACCAGCATGGGTTTACGTATCACTCCGGCAAATGGCCAGCCTGTACATTGCAGCGATACGTATTCAATGCAGGTAACAAGTGCCGAATCAAATGTTGCCAGTATTTCTTCCTATCTCGGTTTGCCGGTGAAAGTGCTTACCACTTTCGTAAAGGGCAGCCCGATATCACATATGATCAAACATAATTTAAGCAGCCGTGGGATGGATTATGAGGGTATTGATGTGGAACAGGGCGGCCCATGGGGCTATCGTCATCAGATAAATATAGCCGACAGCGGTTATGGATCCCGGGGGCCCAGGGTATGGAACGACAGGGCAGGAGAGGTAGGAAGAACGCTGAATGTAAAGGATTTTGATCTTGATCGAATAGTTGGAAAAGAGAAAGTGCAGATAGTTCACCTTTCAGGTCTTATCGGGGCACTTTCAGCCCAGACAAGTGAATTTTGTCTCGCCCTGGCAAGAGCGGCAAAGAAAAACGGCAGTTGCATTTCATTCGATCTGAATTATCGCGCCTCGTTCTGGAAAGGACGAGAAAATGAACTTTGCTCCATATTTGCTGAGATTGCAGGGCTGTCAGATATTCTGGTTGGAAACGAAGAAGATTTTCAACTTTGCCTTGGTATTGAAGGGCCCGAAGCAGGAGGAAAAGACCTGGCCGCGAAAATAGAGAGCTTCAAAGAGATGATTTCACGCGTTAAAAAGGCATACCCAAACACCTCAGTATATGCCACAACCCTTCGGGAAGTGGTTAGCACCAACAGCCATATGTGGGGCGCTATTATGGAAGAAGGAGGACGATGGCATGTAGTTGAACCAAAACAAATTACAGTACTCGACCGTATTGGTGGGGGCGACGGATTTGTAGGGGGTATGCTTTACGCCATTCTGAAAGGATGGGAGCCTGAGAAATGGATACAGTTTGGGTGGGCCAGCGGGGCATTGGCAACAACCTTCCTTACCGATTATGCACAACCTGCAGACGAAGAACAAATCTGGAGTATCTGGCAGGGTAACGCAAGAGTTAAGAGGTAGTCTTCTCCCTGAATTTACAAAGAGTGTACTTTTTTAAGACATAACCTCTTTACTACTCATATTTATAGTCTATTTTTGCACTTCTAACTAACCATAACTCTGATGAAAAAACTGATATGTATTACTTTCCTCTCAGTTATGATTTGTCAGACATACTCCCGTAATGACACAACTATTTTATCAGTTACAAATAAGCCCTTCAGGATTGAGTTAGAGCCTACTTCATATATTGCAAAGGGTTGGAGCCTGTTTTGCAGCTATGGCATTAATGAAAAAAGGAATCTGCATCTGGGCCTGTATACGATTGCCTCAACTCTTCCATCGGAATTAAATGAGAGAATGTTCAGCAATGTATCGGAAGAGGATGAAATTCGTCTCACGTTTGAATTGGCAACTTCTGTGCGATACAAGATTCCATATAATTTGAAGGGAGAGACCAATCCATATATAGGACTATTTTTTGGGTGGGAGACTTTCAGGCATACTCTCGGTACAAATCAGGAAGAAACGAAGCTTTCCAATTTTTTTCTTACACCCCAGATCGGGTGCGAGATATATATTTTCAGGCAGATGATATACCTGAATCCCAGTGTCAGACTGGTATATGAATTTGGTAAAAAATCCGATTATTCTTCTGCGAACCCCCGGGATTCCGGCCCGGAAATCCATGATTGGCTCTGGTTACCATCGTTTTCAATTGGCATACGTCTATAATCATGGCGCTGGAAATAGTCAACGGAATACATGCCTGGTATATTAAGTGCCGTATGTGGGCAAGTATCGTATTTTCTGTCTTTTCGCAATACAAGAATCCTTTTATTCTCATCAGGGGATTGTATAAAGTGCTACAGATGAAGAATAATCTTGTAAGTAGGCACCCAATAAGAAAGTTAGTAAAGATCGATAACCGCTATTTCTGGGACTTTAATCAACCGGGGTGGCCCTCTGAATCGTTTCGACAAAATTTCAGGTGGATGAGCAAACAATTGCTGGATAAAGAGAATAAACACCCGGAGAGTGTGCGCCTGGTGTTTCTGGCAATAACAAAAAAATGCCCGATGCAATGCCTGCATTGCTATGAATGGGATGAAATTAATAAACCGGAAGTGATTACCCTTTATGAACTTCAACAAATCGTTGCCAAATACCAACAACTTGGAGCTGCTTCATTCATATTGGGCGGAGGTGAGCCTTTGTCGAGATTTGACGATCTGATTGAACTGCTGAAGTCTGCCAAACCAACTTCCGATTTTTGGATATCAACATCGGGATTTGGTCTGACTGCAGAGAAAGCAAAAGCACTTAAGGATGCCGGCCTTACCGGCGTATCGATTAGTATAGACCATTATGATGAAGCTGCCAACAATACGTTTCGTGGTCACAACAAAGCCATGGAAATTGCCTGTGAGGCGGCGAAAAACAGTCTGTCGGCCGGACTGGGTTTGGCAGTAGCGCTATGTGCAACAAAAGAATTCATTTCAAAAGAAAACCTGTATCGTTATGCTGAGTTTTCAAAACAGCTGGGAGCGGGTTTTATCTGGCTCATTGAACCCAGGGCCGAAGGCAGGTTCAGGGACAAGGATGTTGAGCTGAATAAAGAACATTTCAATATTCTGGACGAGTTCTTTTTTACAATGAACAATAAGAAAGAGTACCTCGATTATCCACGCGTATTATTCCCTAACTATAATCACAGGCATATAGGATGCGCAGGGGCGGGGACCAGCAATATCATGATCGACACCGATGGATATGTTAATCCATGCCCGTTCTGCAGGAAAAAAATTGTTCATGCCCTTGCCACAGATTCAGAGCCCGAAGTTAAAAGAATGATCCTGGAGGGATGCTTTAAATTTAAATCGCGGTATTCCTAAATTCTAGTTGGGTGTTGTTACTTCTTTACTCTTAAAACGCATTGAAATACTGAAACGAAAGATCAAACGTCCTGTTTCATAATCATTTTTAAACAGGTTTGCTCTCATGAGTTCGTACCCGCCATCATCTAAACTACGATAAAAATAATCCTCGGCCTTCACATGACTACCCATCGGAGTTGAGTAACCGGTTTCTG
>CAZWIU010000138.1:0-8706 GCA_964634105.1 uncultured Bacteroidales bacterium
TTGTAATACAAACATTTATCTACTTTGAAATAAAAAATCAGCAAACCCTACTATAGCTTACGACGACATCACGTATATCTATATAAAAGAGGGCAGCAATTTCCCAAAGATTATGGGAATATGTGTTTCACTGGGACTTGGTTATGGATTGGTCTATGCTCTGATATCGCCGACAGGGGGATTCATTGGTAATCTGGCTATCGGCCTCGCAGGTGGCGTTATTGCCGGTCTCATTGTAACTCCTTTTACAATGAAACCCGAAAAACTGGTATTCTATAAAGGGAAATGGACCGATAACAAATATGCGCCATAGGATAGTAATACCCGGATGCCTGGGTGCTAACTGAGAAGATTGGAATTGTTAATGACTGCTTGGCCCTGTCCGTTAACCCAGGGCTGGTATTATAAGTGAGCATTTAATCAATACCACGAAGATTAAAGATTCACTGTTGTCCGGTAAAAGTTTAAATTTATCTGCCTCTAAATCACTAAGGCTCAAAGAAAACACTAAGAAGTTTATATTTAGCCTGTTGCATATTTGTGAAACCATTGTGTCGTAGTGTCCTTGTGGCATAAATTCTAATTTTAATTGGTTGAGCCCACTGAATCAAAAATGCGAATAACTCTTGCTATAACCATACGTTAGGATTATACATCCATTTTACCCGGACAGCTATGATTAAAGATTCAGACTATTGTTTAATGGTTGGAATATTTTTGTTTTCCGTCCATATATAACTAAAACTTCGGACTACCCTTTCTGTAGAGCACTCACATTGTTGCCACAGAGCTCTTTTTTCGCACTTCTGCGTAGGGTAAGTTTGTTTGCCAGGCGGAGAGATTTTCGATTAATAATCTCCTTTCAATATCGACACAATATTTCATATCGATAATGATAGGTTGAACAGAGATTGTAAAGAGTTTTCAACTATTCCGGTTTTCTTTTAACAATTCATTTATCGGACGAAGGCATGCCTTAAAAAGTTAATAAATTCGTGTGCTGTACTTCCAACTATTAAATAAAACTAATTCAATGAATACCACAAAAAAAATAAAAACCGCCCTCATTTCGGTATATCACAAGGACCGGATGGAAGAAATCTGCCGTAAACTCAATACCATGGGAATTAAAATAATTTCTACTGGTGGCACAAAAACATTCATCGAAGAACTCGGACTCAAAGTAACTGCCGTTGAGGAACTGACGACCTATCCTTCCATTTTGGGAGGACGGGTGAAAACCCTCCACCCGAAGATTTTCGGCGGAATACTGGGCCGGAGAAACGAAAAATCGGACCTGGAGCAGATGAAACAATATGAGATACCGGAGATCGACCTTGTGGTTGTTGATCTGTACCCATTTGAAGAAACGGTTGCTTCCGGCGCTTCCGATGATGATATCATTGAAAAGATCGATATAGGAGGTATTTCGCTGATTCGGGCAGCCGCAAAAAACTATGCCGACGTAGTTATAATTTCCTCACGCCAACAGTATTCAACACTATTGGAAATATTGGAAAACAAAGGCGAGACTACCCTCGAGAAAAGAAAAGAGCTGGCCATGATGGCATTCGATATTTCCTCACATTACGACACAGCCATATTCAACTATTTCAACAGGGGTTCAGAATATAAGGTGTTCAAAAAGAGCGTGGCGCCTGCCAAGGTGTTAAGGTATGGCGAAAATCCGCATCAGCAGGGGATATTTTATGGTAATTTCGAAGCCATTTTCGACCAGGTTGCAGGCAAGGAAATTTCGTACAATAACCTGCTCGATATCGAAGCTGCTGTATACCTGATCGATGAGTTCAAGGAAATAACTTTTGCTATCCTGAAGCACAACAATGCGTGCGGTATTGCATCTCGTAAGTCGCTGGTGGAAGCCTATAAAGATGCCCTTGCCGGCGACCCGGTATCGGCCTACGGGGGAATTTTAATTACGAACACCACCATCGATAAAGCAACTGCGGAAGTGATGAACGATTTGTTTTTTGAAGTATCTATCGCCCCGGCATATGATAAGGATGCCATGGATATCCTTCAGTCAAAGAAGAACCGCATCATCCTGATACGAAAAGATTGTGCATTGCCGGAAAAGCAATTCCGTACCCTGCTGAATGGTGTCCTTGAACAGGACCGCGATATGTCGATGGAGGGCAGAAGCATGATGAAACCTGCCACCAAAAAAATCCCGACTGACCAGGAATATACCGACCTTGAATTTGCCAATAAAGTGGTGAAGCATACCAAATCGAACACCATTGTACTGGCAAGGAATAAACAATTACTGGCAAGTGGTGTCGGGCAGACATCCAGGGTCGATTCGCTGAAGCAGGCTATGGAGAAAGCCCGTAATTTCGGTTTTACGCTCGATGGAGGCGTCATGGCATCGGATGCATTCTTCCCGTTCCCCGATTGTGTTGAAATTGCCCACAAAGCTGGAATTACGGCTGTTGTGCAACCCGGAGGCTCAATCAGAGACAAAGATTCAATTGAGTACTGCGATAAAAATAATATGGCCATGGTGATGACGGGTGTGCGTCATTTTAAGCATTGAAATATGGCGATTTTACACTTTTATCAATAGCTTTACAAGCCTTTTAGACGAACATCTTTTTTCTAAAAGATTTTTCAGATGGGAGGGCGAAATATCATTTTTTATAATTGTTGATTACTTCTTTTTTTTGGCTGACTAGATATGAAATTTCTTCTTAGTTTTATGTGCGAATCAGGACTTCTAATTTATTGAGCAAATGGGATTGTTTTCTTTTTTAACACAGGAGATAGCGATTGATCTTGGAACAGCTAATACTATCATTATCCATAATGATAAAATAGTGGTTGACGAACCTTCAATTGTGGCGATCGATTCCACTACTGGCAAACTTATTGCCATTGGAGAGCAGGCCAGGCAGATGCATGGAAAAACACACGAAAATATTAAAACTATCCGTCCATTGCGCGATGGTGTAATCGCCGACTTTAACGCTGCCGAACTAATGATACGGGGCATGATCAAGATGATCAACCCTAAACAGACCTTTTTTACTCCTACCCTCAGGATGGTAGTTTGTATTCCGTCGGGAAGTACAGAGGTTGAGATGCGTGCCGTACGTGACTCATCTGAACATGCCGGCGGTCGCGATGTATATATGATTTATGAGCCCATGGCCGCTGCCATAGGCATTGGCATCGATGTTGAAGCCCCGGAAGGAAGTATGGTTGTCGATATAGGAGGAGGAACAACCGAGATAGCCGTGATCGCATTGGGCGGTATCGTATGCAATCAATCCATTCGTATAGCCGGTGATGGTTTTACAGCCGATATTCAGGCTTACATGCGACATCAGCACAATATAAAAATCGGTGAACGTACGGCAGAGGAAGTAAAGATACAGGTAGGTTCTGCATTACCTGACCTCGACAATCCTCCGCCCGATTTCAATGTGCGCGGACCCAACCTGATGACTGCTATGCCGATTGAAATACCGATCTCGTACCAGGAGATCAGCCATTGTCTCGACAAATCGCTTTCGAAGGTTGAGTCGGCGATTATTTCAGTACTGGAGCAAACACCTCCCGAACTATATGCCGACATCGTAAACCGGGGGATATATCTCGCAGGTGGAGGCGGATTACTTCGGGGTCTTGACAAACGGCTGACGGACAAAATCAATATACCCTTCCATATTGCTGAAGATCCATTACACGCAGTGGCAAGAGGAACGGGTATTGCACTTAAAAATGTCGATAAGTTTTCGTTCCTGCTGCGGTAAATAACTAACCGGAATTATGAGGAACCTGCTACGTTTCCTGCTCAGGTATTATCCGATTATTTTATTTCTGTTTTACGAAATACTGGCTATTATCTTTGTTTCGCGTTCAAGCAGTTTTCATAGCGCAAAGATCTATAAGGTCAAACATAATATCCTTGGCCGGATCGACCGGAAATTTGATAATTTATCTACCTATTTTTCACTGGTAAAAGAAAATAAAAAGCTGGCTGAAGAAAATGTCAGGCTTTATAATCTTTTGCCAGACAGCTATTTTAATCCTTCTAACCGTTTCAAACCAGATACATCACCCGATCATAAATATATTTTCAGAGGGGCAAGGGTAATCGATAATTCAACTAATAAGCAGTATAACTTCCTTATTCTGAATAAAGGAAGAAAACAGGGCATAGAACCCGAAATGGCAGTGATATCGGATCGTGGAATCGTTGGCATTGTGAAAGAAACTACCGATAATTTCTCATCTGTGATTTCCGTTCTGAACCGCGAATTCTTTCCAAATGCCATGATTAAAAGAAACAGATACTTCGGTTACATCGAATGGCCGGGGCATCGCTATGACCGGGTTGTACTTAAAGAGATTCCATTGCATGCCAATGTCAGGGTGGGAGATACTATTGTTACAAGTGGCCACTCGGAGATCTTTCCTGAAGGTATAATGATTGGAACTGTCCATAGTTTTAAGCCTTCTGAAGGAATATTCTATGAAATAACGGTAGAATTATCCACCGATTTTAAAAATCTGACCGAAGTAATCCTTATCGAGAACCGGATGAAGGACGAACAACTTATATTAGAAGAGGAAATTGGAAATGATTGATACCCTGCCAAAGAATATTATTCGTTTTCTGGTGCTTGTACTTATTCAGGTATTGGTGCTTAATAACGTGGAGATCGGAGGCTATGTCAATCCCTATGTGTATATACTTTTTATATTGCTTCTGCCTTTCGAGACGCCTGCCTGGATGATGCTTACCCTGGGATTCGGATTGGGGTTGATAATCGATATTTTTAGTGAAACGCTTGGCATGCACACTGCTTCAACGGTATTTATATCATTTATAAGGCCCTATGTATTGTCCTATTTTGCTCCCCGCGATGGTTACGAATCGCGGACACTTCCCAGGGTCTTTTATTACGGAATGCTCTGGTTTATCAAGTATACCATTATTATGGTACTTGCTCATCACCTGATGCTGTTTTATCTGGAAATATTCAGATTCCAGGATTTTTTTGCCATTCTTCTGAGAGTCATACTTAGCACCATGTTTTCTTCGGCGCTGATCATTCTAAGTCAATTTTTCATTTTCAGGAAATAGGAAATGGAACAATATACCAACAGAAAGTACATTATAGGAGCTATCATCCTATTGACAGGTTTTATCTTCCTTGTCAGGTTATTCTTTCTGCAGGTGGTGAATTCAAGCTATAAACTTTCAGCCGACAGCAATACACGCCGGATGGAGATTGTATATCCAACGCGGGGACTTATATATGACCGGAACGGTATCCTGATCGCCCATAATCTTCCTACTTACGATCTGAAAATTGCTCCTTACGAACTCGAAGAATTCGATTCTGCCCACCTGTGCAAAATTCTGGGAATCGATATCAAAACATTACGGCAAGCTATAAAGAAAGTTCAAGAGGATGCAAATGCAAGGTTTAATCCTTTTATTAAACAACTCTCTTCCGAAACTTTTGGCCAGCTTAAAGAACAACAATACAAGTTCCCGGGATTCTATTTCAGCACCCGTACACTTAGGAAATATAGACATGAGATTGCCGCTCATCTGCTGGGATATGTCGGGGAGGTTGATTCAACTATTATTAAGAAGGATTCTTATTATGAAATGGGAGATTACGTTGGGGTTAGCGGGGTAGAATTAACCTATGAAAAGTACCTGCGCGGTGAAAAGGGAAGAAAATATAAACTTATCGATGTACACGGGCGTGAACAGGGCTCCTATAAAGAGGGTAAATTCGATACCGATGCAGTTCCGGGTAAGGATATCGTAATCACTATCGATGCCAGGCTGCAGGAATATGGTGAACGGTTAATGAAGAATTATAAGGGAAGCATTGTGGCCATACAACCCAAAACCGGTGAAATTCTTGTTTTTATATCTGCCCCGGGATATAATCCATCGCTGCTCGTCGGCCGTGAACGCGAGGCAAATTACGTGGAACTTAAAAACGATACGCTTAAACCTCTTTTTAATCATGCCATCCAGGCTTTATATCCTCCCGGATCGACCTTTAAACCTGTAAATGCGCTTATTGCCCTTCAGGAGAAGTCAGTTACCCAGCATACAACTTATTATTGCGATCTGGGATATCATGCGCGGGGAGTAAATATTGGGTGCCACAACCACGAATCGCCATTAGATCTGATACATGCTATTCAGCACTCTTGCAACGCTTATTTCTGTAATCTGTATAAACTGACACTTGAAGATCCCGATTTTGCATCTGTTGAAGAAGCATATGTCAATTGGAGAGAGCGTCTTCTGAGTTTCGGATTCGGCATACCTCTGGGAATTGACCTGCCGTATGAAAAGGGAGGGTTTATTCCGAAACCGTCGTATTTTGACAGGTATTACGGGGCAGGTCGTTGGAAATCGCTTACTATAATCTCTATGGCTATCGGGCAGGGTGAAGTTCTAACCACACCTTTACAGATCGCCAACCTGGCCACTATAATCGCCAATAAGGGCTACTACTACACCCCTCATGTGGTAAAAGAGATCAAGGGAGAAAAAACTATCGATAAGAAATTTATTACACCACATTATACTAATATAGATACTGCATATTTTAATATGGTAACAAAAGGTATGATGCTGGCGGTTAATGTATCGGGAGGTACAGCTCTCATTGCGAGGCACGATAAAATTGTCATCTGCGGGAAAACCGGAACTGCTCAGAATCCTCATGGTAAAGAACATTCCGTATTCATGGCCTTCGCGCCAATGGACGATCCGCAAATTGCAATATCGGTGTATGTTGAACATGGCGAATGGGGTGCTACTTATGCTGCACCTATTGCAAGTCTTATGATTGAAAAATACCTTACCGACTCCATTGCTCCAAACCGTTTATGGCTTGAGCAACGAATGTTAAACAGCAATTTGATTGGTGAACGATGAAACGGCAGGCAAACATAGTTGCGGATATCGACTGGGTAGCTGTTATTCTCTACCTGATCCTCATTACGTTCGGCTGGCTGAACGTTTTTGCCGTAAATTATAGTCCGGCGGATGGCAGCTTCTTTAATCTCAGCCATAGATATACCTCGCAGCTTCTTTGGATATTTCTTTCTTTCATTGTGGTATTGTTAATTTTCATCTTCGACAGCCGTTTTTTTTCGTTTATCGCTTATCCGGTTTACGGACTGGCAATATTTATGCTTCTACTGGTACTTATTATCGGTACTGTGGTTCATAGTTCCAAATCATGGATTGTTCTCGGTCCGGTAAGTATTCAACCTTCTGAGTTTGCTAAGTTTGCTACCATATTGGTCCTGGCAAAGTACCTCTCAGGATTCAACTTCAAGATTACTCGTACAAAGGACATTCTTATTACCCTTGTTCTGGCATTTTTCCCCGCATTACTCATCCTGGCCCAAACTGATTTTGGTTCTGCCATTGTGTTCGGAATATTAGTACTGGTGATGTATCGCGAAGGTCTGCCCGGTGCAATCCTGATTTTTATCGGCGCCTTTGTACTGATTTTCCTGGGAACCTTAATTCTTCCACAGTTCACCCTGATCATTATACTCTCTTTAGTGGCTCTTGCTATTGCCGGATTTGTGCTTAAACGGCCAAAGTATATGATTATATCACTTGCCATTACTATCGCCATTATTGTGCTTGCTTCAATTATGAAATACCTTGGTATTTATACTCTTGATAAATATTATGTGCTCCTGCTTATTGTCGGGATTTTATGCATGGTCGGTTTTTTATATGCATTAAGAAATAAGATCAGGCCGCTTATTTACATTATCATATTGCTTATTGGAAGTATTGGTTTTACATACTCTGTCGATTATGTCTTTCATAATGTCATGAAAGAACACCAGCGAAACAGGGTCAATGTGATGCTGGGACTGAAATCCGATCCCTACGGATATGAATACAACCTTCGTCAATCAAAGATTGCTATTGGATCGGGTGGTTTTGCCGGAAAGGGCTTTATGCAGGGCACGCAGACAAAATTCAGGTTTGTCCCTGAGCAAAGTACTGATTTTATATTCTGCACGGTGGGTGAAGAGTGGGGATTTCTCGGAGCACTTGGATTGATCGGTATATATGTTGGCTTGCTCATCAGGCTGCTGGTCCTTGCCGAACGACAACGCTCGAAATTCAGCCGTATTTATGGGTATGGTGTCGTCTCTATCCTGTTCTTTCATTTTGCAGTGAATATTGGTATGACAATAGGCTTATTTCCCGTGATAGGAATTCCGCTTCCTTTTCTGAGCTATGGAGGTTCATCGTTCCTTACGTTTACAGCGATGCTCTTTGTCTTTATCCGGCTCGATTCCAGCAGAAAAACATACCTGTTGTAGTGTATTACCCTGTATTCGTTCTGTGGTTAACAAAATAAACAACGGAGTCTTACGGAGTTTTTAGGGTGCGAGGCATTGAGCTAAAGGCCAACTCCTGATAGCCATTACACAATATGCCATAATTTTGTTCAACTCCTCAGTTAAATATTCATCAGCTTAGTTAAAAGTATGTCAATATTCTTTTTTTCAAACAATCCAATATTCCAGTCTTCCAACCTTCCATTATTACCATCCAATAATGAACCATAATTCAATAAAATAATTTGGTTTTTAGATCGGGTTAACATTATTTCCTGTTTTCCGCACTTTCTTGCAACACCCTTCTAATATATTGAAAATCAG
>CAZWIU010000139.1:0-8678 GCA_964634105.1 uncultured Bacteroidales bacterium
TCAGCTTGTTTCAGAGGGAAAAAATAAAAAAGAGCTCTGAAAAGAGCTCTTCCCCGGAGCGGAAAACCTGCCTTTCGGCAGGCAGGCGGGACTCGCATCCGCGATCCTCAGCTTGTTTCAGAGGGAAAAAATAAAAAAGAGCTCTGAAAAGAGCTCTTCCCCAGAGCGGAAAACGGGACTCGAACCCGCGACCCTCAGCTTGGGAAGCTAATGCTCTACCACCTGAGCTATTTCCGCATGGTTAAATAAGGGCCAAAGATATAAAGAAGGCCTCAAAATTCAATGGTTATAACGATTCAAAAATTTCGACGGCCGCTCTCGATTTATTTAACGTATAGAAATGGAGGCCGGGAGCTCCTTTTTGCAGCAATTCTTTGCATTGTCTGATGGAATAATTGATACCTATTTCATACATTTTTTCCGGGTTGTCTTTATATTTTTCAATCTGACCGGTCAGCTCGGAAGGTATTTTTGCAGCTGACATCTGCGTAAAGCGTTCTATTTGTTTATAGGATGTGAGCGGTATGATTCCCGGAATGATCCTGCATGTAATACCAGCTTTTCTAGCCATCGCAACGAAATTAAAATAACTCTTATTATTGAAAAATAACTGGGTAATTAAGAAATCAGCTCCTGCATTGACTTTCAGCCGTAGGTTGGCAATATCTTCTTCCAGGCTCATTGACTCAGGATGTTTTTCAACATAGGCAGCCCCTGCTTTGCAAAAGTCGAAATGCTTATCAACAAAAGCTATTAACTCATTAGCATGACTAAATCCATCCTGTTGGGGAATAAAATGCTTCTGGCCCTGGGGCGGATCTCCCCGCAGGAGCATGAGGTTATGTATTCCCATGCTGGTCAACAGTTCAAGATCAGCCTGCACCTTTTTACCGGTTGCGTTAACACAGGTATAATGAGCAACAGTAGTCAACCCGATCTTATTCTGAAGATAATCAACCAGGGCAAAGGTTCTTTCCTGTGTTGAGCCACCTGCGCCATATGTTACGGTTACAAACGATGGCGAAAGCTTCATCAGCCTTCCGACATTTATTCCAAAATCGACAGCTGAAATTTCATCTTTGGGCGGAAAAAATTCAAAGGAGAAAGTCTTCTCTTGCGACAGAAAAATATCGGTAATTTTCATCAGGTTGAATTATTATTACTGGCAGAATGAAATTAAGAAAAAAATTGATTCCTTTAACCATAGTTAAGATCGATAGCCAGAAGGCGTTCTATATCTTCTGTATTCTTTCCTTTTCGCCTTGCATAATCGACTATCTGATCTTTTGAGAGTTTTCCAACAAAGAAATATTTTGAATCGGGATGTGCAAAGATCAAACCGCTGACAGAGGCCGCAGGATGCATGGAAAAACTTTCTGTAAGTTTTATTCCTGTGTGCTGAGTAACATTCATCAAGGTAAAAAGAGTTTCCTTCTCAGAATGATCAGGACAAGCAGGATATCCATGTGCCGGGCGTATGCCCTGGTATTTTTCGAGGAAAAGCTCATCAAGACTTAGTTCTTCACCGGGTGCATAACCCCAGTATTCTTTTCTTATTTTCAGGTGAATTAACTCAGTGAAAGCTTCAGCAAGCCTGTCGGCAAGGGCTTTTATCATGATGCTGCTGTAATCGTCGTGGTCTCTTTCAAATGATGCAAGCACTTTTTCGATTCCGAGCCCTGCCGTTACAGCAAAAGCTCCAAGATAATCTGGTTTGCCCGATTCTTTTGGGGCAATAAAATCGGATAAGCATAAATTCGGACTGCCATCCTCTTTCAGGGTCTGGTTACGCAGGTTTCTGAAGGTAGCAATGATCTTCTTCCTCTTCTCATCGCTATATAGTTCTATATCATCGCCAGCAGAATTTGCCGGAAAGAAACCGATAATGCCTTTTGCCGTCAGTAATTTTTCTTTCTGAATACGATCCAACATCCTGTTAGCGTCATCAAAAAGCTTTCGGGCTTCTTCTCCCAGTTTTGGATCTTTCAGAATACCGGGGAATTTTCCGCGCAGTTGCCAGACAATAAAGAAAAATACCCAGTTGATATATTCCCTGATTTCGGCTATCGGAAAATCATCAAATACCTTTATTCCAAGAAATGAAGGCTTATATAAAGGCGCTTTTACCCAGTCGAGCTTCAGTTTATTTTTTCTTGCCTCATCAAGGCTGATGTAATTGACCTTTGTGGTAGCTCCTGTATAGCTCTTTCTCAGTTCATTATATTCTGCCCGTATTTCGGAAATGTATTTTGGCCTAAGTTCTTTTGAAATAAGATTATTCACCACACCAACACTTCGTGAGGCATCTTTAACATGAACCACAGGGGCGTTGGTATACGGTTCAATTTTTAGTGCAGTATGAATTTTAGAGGTTGTTGCACCGCCAATCAGCAATGGTTTATTGATCTTTCTCCGGTTCATCTCTTTTGCAAAATCGACCATTATTTCCAGCGACGGCGTAATCAGCCCGCTGAGCCCGATAATATCCACATTTTCATCAATGGCCGTTTGCAATATTTTCTCAGTGGGTACCATCACTCCCAGGTCGATTACTTTATAGTTATTGCACCCCAGTATCACGCCAACAATATTCTTACCTATGTCATGGACGTCGCCCTTGACAGTTGCCAGCAGTATTTTCCCGACGGCTCCTTCAAGAGTTCCCGGTTCTTTTTCCTGTTCGATAAATGGTAATAATACGGCCACAGCTTTCTTCATCACACGGGCACTCTTCACCACCTGGGGAAGGAACATTTTACCAGCACCGAACAGGTCGCCCACCATTGTCATGCCATCCATCAGCGGACCTTCTATTATATTAATTGTTTTTGGGTACCGCGAACGTGCTTCCAATACATCAGCTTCAATAAATTCCACAATACCTTTCACCAGGGAGTATTTCAGTCTCTCTTCTACAGATGTATTTCTCCACGTATCATTTTTAATTTCTTTTTTATCCTGCTGCTTGACTGTCTCAGCAAAATCAACCAGTCTTTCGGTTGCATCAGGGCGTTTGTTGAAAAGCACATCTTCAACCTTTTCGAGCAGATCGCGGGGAATATTATCGTATACTTCGAGCATCGAAGGATTAACAATTCCCATATCCATTCCGGCTTTTGTGGCATGGTACAGAAATGCCGAATGCATTGCTTCGCGAACGGTATTATTCCCCCGGAATGAGAACGACAGATTGCTGACCCCGCCACTTACTTTTGCATGAGGAAGGTGTTGCTTGATCCATTTTACCGTATTAATGAAATCCACGGCATAATTATTATGTTCCTCAATGCCTGTGGCAATGGCCAGAACATTAGGGTCGAAAATGATATTTTCAGGTGGGAATCCGACTTTATCGGTCAGAATCTTATAGGCCCGTTCACAAACTGAAATTCTTTTCTCATAGGTATCAGCCTGTCCCTGCTCATCGAAGGCCATTACAACAACTGCCGCTCCATAATTCAGGATCTTGTTGGCATGCTCAATGAATACCGATTCCCCTTCTTTCAGCGAAATTGAATTCACTATTCCTTTTCCCTGCACACATTTTAATCCGGCTTCGATTACCGACCATTTTGATGAATCAATCATAACAGGTACCCTGGCAATATCAGGTTCCGATGCTATAAGGTTCAGAAACCTGACCATGGCTTTCTCACCATCGATCATGGCATCGTCCATACATACGTCAATTATCTGGGCCCCGTTGTCGACCTGATCGCGTGCAATAGTAAGCGCTTCTTCGTATCGCTCTTCCATGATAAGTTGTGCAAATTTCTTTGAGCCCGCTACGTTAGTCCGTTCTCCGATATTTATGAAATTAGTTTCGGGAGAGATTGTAAGCACTTCAAGTCCGCTGAGTTTTGTTTTATTCTCAATGGCAGGCACCTGCCTGCGGTTATATGAGCTAACCAGTTTTGCAAGCACACGGATATGGTCGGGTGTTGTTCCGCAGCAACCACCAATGATATTGACATGTTGTTGCGACATGTATTGCTTCAGCGAATCAGCCATATGCTCGGGCGTTTCATCATAGCCGCCAAACTGGTTTGGAAGACCTGCGTTGGGATGGGCGCTTACATAGAATGGAGCCTGTTTACTTAATGCTTCTATATATGGGTACATATCTTCGGCGCCAAGGGAGCAATTCACACCCACGCTCAATAGTTTCATGTGTGAGACCGATGTCAGAAAGGCTTCTATAGTCTGGCCTGATAGCGTCCGTCCGCTGGCATCGGTTATTGTTCCTGAAACCATTACAGGCAATTCCATCTGTTTCTCATTAAATACTTCTTTTATAGCATACAGAGCTGCTTTGGCATTCAGTGTGTCGAATACGGTCTCTACCATCAGCAGGTCGACACCACCGTCGATAAGTCCGCGTGCCTGTTCTGCATAAGCTTCTTTTATATCGTCGAAAGTAACCGCACGGTATCCTGGATCACTTACATTAGGGGAAAGCGAAGCGGTTTTATTGGTCGGGCCAAGGGTCCCCACAACAAAGCGCGGTTTTTCGGGAGTAAGAGCCGTGAATTTATCGGCAGCCATACGGGCAATCTTTGCGGATGCCAAATTGATATCGTAGGTATAATCCTCCAGCTTATAATCGGCCTGGGATATCCGATTTGCATTGAATGTATTGGTTTCTATCAGATCAGCTCCTGCTTCAAGGTACCGCTCATGAATTTCCTCAACAATATCTGGCTTTGTCAGTGAAAGCAGGTCGTTGTTTCCTTTAAGATCTACGGGCGAGTCTCTAAGTATCTTTCCCCGATAGTCACTTTCGGCTAAATGATACTGTTGAATCATGCTGCCCATGGCTCCGTCGAGCACGAGGATCCTTTTTTCAAGTTCCTGTCGTATGTCTTTATGATTGTTCATTCAATTCTCACCTGGTTAATTGGTACCTAGTTAACGTTATTGCATCAATCATCGGACGAGATATTTTAACTCCGACGAAGGAACAATAAAGTTTTTGGCAACACGTCCGTTCAGCCTTGCCAAAAGTAGTGCATTTTTCAGATAATGGAAACAGGTACGAAATTTACATACAGTCTTTATTTCAGAAGTTTTTCAACTGCTGAAATATTCCTTTCGTTTCTCACATTTTTTGCCTCTGGAGTATACAAGAATTCCAATAGTTCAGCATAGCGTTCATTAATTTTTGGCCGTACCATTTTCAAGGTGCTGTTCATCAGGTGGTTCTCCTCGGTGAAACCTTCGCTGAGTATACCAATAGCAGCCGGTAACCACCGATGTGGAAACATTTTTTCAAATTCCCCGCCTTTCCTGTATTTATTTATTTCATCTTCTATACGTTTAAGTACAGCTTCTGCCGGGTTTGTACCTCCATGTTGCAAAGCAAATTTTTTAACAGCTTCTTTAGCAGGGAAAAGCAGGCAAACAGAATAAGGTCTTTGATTATTATAGAGCATGCACTGATCGATAAATGGAGAATTATCGGCAAAAGCTTCTTCAATGCCTTCGGGGCTGAATTTCTCGCCGTCATCTGCGATAAGCAGACTTTTAAAACGGCCCAACACATACAGGAACCCATCGGCATCCATATACCCCATATCTCCCGTATACAACCAGCCATCTCTGATAGTATCGCGGGTTGCTGTTTCGTTTTGCCAATAACCTTTCATTACATTCTCTCCTTTTATAACAATTTCACCCTTTTCACCAAGTGGGACTTCAATTCCTTTTTCGTTGCAAATTTTCAATTCAATTGGAGAAACAAGTGGCCCTGATGATCCCATTTTCGCTTTTTTAAGGTTATTGGAGGAAATAACGGGTGATGCTTCAGTAAGTCCATAGCCCTGGTACATAGGGATTCCAATGGCATAAAAAAACCGTTGCAGCTCAATATCAAGCAATGCTCCACCGCCAACAAAAAACTTCAGGCGGCCGCCAAATGCTTCCCTTACTTTTTTAAACAGAATAACATCGAATAGTTTAACCAGAGGCCATAAAAAGATTTTAAGTCCTTTCCCCCGATTCCATCCATTTCCATTGTATGAGTAGGCAATGGTTAAAGCCATGCGAAAAAGTGTGCTGGCGACGGCGCCTTTTTCCTCAATGCCTTTTTCAATATTTTTTCTGAAGTTCTTGGCAAGTGAAGGAACGCTGAGCAAAAATACCGGCCGGATTTCTTTAATATTTTTCGGGATATTTTTAAGTGTTTCCAGCCCTGTCGACCCTAACTCGACAGAGGCAAGACTTGCCCCGAATTTCATTTTCGCATAAATTCCGCAGGTATGGGCAAATGAATGATCCCAGGGTAAAATCAGGAGAGTTGTATACCATGAGGGTATATCGTACAATGTGCTTAGTTGTTCTACATTGGCAGTATAGTTACGATGCGATAAGATGATTCCTTTAGGATCGGCTGTCGTACCCGATGTATAGCAAATATTCGCATAATCATCTTCCTTTACAGAGCTATAGCGTTTTACAACATCCTCACGGTTTGATTCTAGAAAAGATTTCCCCTGATCAATAATAGTTGCCGCTTCGATAACCCGTCGGTCGTTCAACGGTATATTGTCAAGGCAGATAATTGTTTCAAGAAGAGGGCAGGAGTCCGCAACAGCAAGTATTTTATTTAACTGCCGGTTCGATGTAATGGCAATTCTGGAACCGGAATGTTGCAGCCTGAAAGCGATTTCTTCGGGTTCATTGAGTTTTATTGACAGGGGTACATTAATGGCACCGTTATAGAGTACACTAAGTTCACTAATAACCCAGTCGTTTCGACCCTCAGCAAGCAATGTGACCCGATCGCCCGGTTTCAGGCCGGATTTCATAAGCCCGGCTGCAAATAGCAATACTTTTTCATGAGCCTGTCGGAAGGTTGTACCTTCGTAGACACCGTTTTTCTTTTCCCACAGATAGATGTTTTCAGGAAATCGACGAACGCTTTCCTCAAAAAGATTAATGATTGTTCTCATGTGCAAGTAGAATAGGGTGAGAATGGCAATTTAATGTAAATAATTCAAAAAAAAGTACGAATTATTACATTACAATTATAAAATCGAGGAAGAAAGTTTATAGCTCAGCGAAAACAGAGTATGCTGCTGATTATGATTTGACCTCTGTTTGTTTAAGAGACGAGTACACCTTCAAGCATTGATCCATCCTGAGAAGAAGGTTATCCATATTCAATGGTTTGTTGAAGAAACCGTCACTTCCGGCCTGGTAGCAGGTTTCCTCTTCATTATTCCATGAATTGGCAGTCTGGATAATAACAGGCATGTAAGGATTATATTTCTTAATGATTCCCAGGGTGGTTAAGCCATCTATCTCAGGCAGTTGTAAATCGAGCAGAACGATATCAATATCATTTTCTTTTTCGCATATCCTGACAGCCTGCCGACCATCTTTGGCCCATACGATCTTTATCCCGGTGCGCCTCGATAAGAGGAGCTCAATGTATCTGTAATTGAGAGGATCATCTTCTGCCACAAGTACAGTATAGTTATTCCAGGTATATTCCATGTAAGTTTTTACTTTCTATTGGTACTATACGCATTGATCATGCAATAGATCAAATTAATTGATGAATAACTGATGTTACTCAACAAATGGTTTCATACGTGTGATAAAAAATATATCTTAGCTGTAAATCTGATATTCAATTGATTCACAGCATTCAGTAAACTTATTTCATTGTTTTTAGATTTTAACTTTAATACAAGACTACCATGAAAAGACCGATTTACTTTTTGTTGACAGGCTTTGTATTCCTATGCCTGATGAATTCCTGTGATTTGTTAGATGTCACTTTTACTACAGGTGACGATGAAATCACATTTACGGTGAATCCTTCCGATGCCGGGGAGTATGTCTTGACCGAGGAGCTTTTACAATCGGAGTTAAAGCAGGAAATCGAAGATCATGGGGGAAACATGGATAACCTGAAACAGGTTACTGTACATGAGGCGGTCCTGAATGTATTGACTGCCGGGAAAAACCTTAATCCTTTCGAATGGGTTGAGGTATATATTAGCACGCCGAATATTAGTGAAAAACTGATTGCGTCTGTTTCGTCTATTCCTGATGGCAGTACCAGTATAACACTTCAAGTATCCGGCGGCGATTTGAAAGCGCTGGTTAAGGAGGAAGAGTATACCATCAGGGTAGTCGGTGAATTAGGCGAATCGATCGATGAGGCCATAGACTGTTCGCTGAAGATTAAGTACGATGTTGAAGTAGGAGTGTAATTTAACGTGCCCTCCATAAAACCTGATTATTTTATTGAATGCTATAGGCGCATTGGCTTCCTCGGGCTTGTATATCCGGTTCGCCATCATTTTTTCTGTTACGAAAAGCAACGTAGCACTGCGAGGGACATCAATTATGGGAATGTTTAATTGTTAAATCGTGAAATTAATCTTTCCTGCCTGGCAACATCGGCAGGCAGGATTTAATCGTGTACCTGATAGTTTTCAGTTAAACAATTACCCGGTTACACCCACTTCCTGCCGCTTTAGGCGGGATTTGTCGGGCATGTATTTCAACATAAACAGGATTGTTAAAACTCCAGTATTCCTGAACTTTTTAAAGTATATATTGTTTACTTCATAAACTTGAAAACATGGCATTTACGCTTAACATAGGTGAAAAAGCTCCCGATTTCGAGCTTATTGCCACCGACAATAATAAATACTCATTATCCG
>CAZWIU010000140.1:0-8591 GCA_964634105.1 uncultured Bacteroidales bacterium
CCATAGAAGATACATGGTATGGTAAATTCAGGTACAATTACGGATAATCATAATTTACAAAATGCATTTGTTAGATCAATGCTAATAAGTTGTAAGTCGTTGTTTTTGTATACTTAATTTAGTTCTGTAGATGAAATTTAAATTAATTTAAATATTAAACCATTTAAGCGGAGGCCGAAAAGCTTATAAAAGAGTAGGCAAGACACTAATAAACCTATAAATTGAAACAGATAACCTTACTTCTAATAGCATTTTTTGTTCTTTCACTCAATGTTTATGGACAAACGTTGTATGTGCCCTCTGGCACAAGTGGCATAGGTAGTTCAACAACAGCAAATGTCGGAATCGGAGTTAACAATCCAAGCGAAAAGCTGCAAATCAATGGTGCAGTACGAGGTAATGTGAGCGGAGCATTAAAGGTCAGTACAGGTAATGGGTATATCGATATTGGACCACAAAATACATCATGGGCTCATATCTATACAGACAGACCTAGTTTTATTTTTAATAAGCCGGTTTATGCAATAACAGGAGAGTTTTGTTCATATAGCTCAACAAATCTTATTTTTAAAACGAATACTACAACTCGTATGCTGATAAATAATTCTAATGGATTTGTTGGCATAGGTACTACTAATCCCTCTGCAACGCTTACAGTTAACGGTACAGTAAAAGCTGAAAAAGTTGAAGTAGTTACTGATGTGCCGGCCTCAGACTTTGTGTTTGAACAAAATTATACCCTACGGGATTTAAATGAACTTGAAAATTATATTTTTAGTTATAAACACTTGCCTGAAATTCCATCGGCAGAAGAATTTAAGACTAACGGCTATAGTGTAGGTCAGATGGACGATCTATTACTTAGAAAGATAGAAGAACTGACGTTATACCTTATAGACCAAAACAAACTCATTCAAGAGCTTCAGTCTAAAGTTGAACAACTCGAAAATCAGTAGTTATGATACGCATATTGTTTATTTTTGCATTCATCGTATGGACATATCGATTGGATGCACAGGTTAATTTTGATTATGATGCAGCCGGTAATCAGATTAATAGATATGTGGTTAAAGCAAATGTGAAATCTGCTGAAGAGTTAGAAAAAAACATACCTGAAGAATATAGAGTTGATGACGAAACAAAGGTTTTGGTTTACCCTAATCCCACCTCTGGAATATTACAGTTTCAAATTGTTGATTCCAGCAATGAGTCGAATTTTAAAACAGAAATCAATATATATTCAGTTAAAGGTGATTTGATTCAACATACGCAGTTTTATTCAAACGCATTTACTATTGATATCTCCTCTGAGCCTGATGGAACCTATTTCCTTAACGTCTTATATAATAAAAAAATTCAATACTTTACCATAATAAAAGAGTAGGTTATGAAAAGATATATTTCTACTTTATTTCTAATCGCAATATTTTCGATTGTGTTAAGGTCGCAGACTGTCATAACCGGTAAAATAATTGAAGAAAGCTCTGCTAAAACAGCAAGTTATATCTATAAAGCTAGAGATGCGATCTTTCTTAGAGCCGGCTTCTCCATTGATGGTAAGGCAGGGTATACGTTAAGTGCATACATTGATCAAACGTTGAGTTTTCCTGTAACATACCAACCTTCTCAGGTTACCGAAAGCAGGGATTTAACAAGCAAGGTATGTGGAAGCACAAATGGAGTTTTTGATGTATCAGCTACAGGTGCTGCTACCTATAATGTTCCTATTGAAGTGCCTGCAGGATACAATGGAATGCAGCCACAATTATCGATATCGTATAATAGTCAATCAGGTGATGGATTACTCGGCTGGGGATGGAATCTGAACGGTTTATCTTCTATTGTCAGAGGCATCAGTAAAATATACGAAAATGCATATGTCGATCCGATTGATTATCCTGCTATCGCAAATGGCGACGATAGGTTCTACTATAACGGACAACTTATGTACGGACCTTCCAGTGGGATATACCATCAGGACAGGACAAAATACAGGTTGCAAAATAATCCGAATATAGTGATAGAAGCATTTGATGTTGATGGTGCCGATGCCAAAATTGATCATTTTAAAGCGTATTCATCAGATGGCTCTTTGTATGAATTTGGTTACGGTAGCAATTCTACCGTCTTTTATACAGGACAGGGACTTGTAAGGTGTTTTCTCACAAAAGTTTCAGATGTGTATGGGAATTATATTAGCTACACTTATAAAAAAGATGCAAATGAGATATATATCGACGAAATAAATTACTCAAATAAAGACAACAGTAGAATTACAAAAATCAAATTTCTATATGAAACATACAATGGGCAAACGATTGGATATGCAGGAGTAGTTTCAAATAGAAATCTACTGCTTAACAAAATAGTAATACGGAATTTTGGTGAAATAATTAAAGAATATCAGTTTAATTACTATCAGAATTTTAATACCTATTTAAGTGAGATTATTGAGAAGGACTCACAGGGCAGACAGTTCAATTCACTTGCTTTTAATTGGGGTTGGACCGCAGCACCGGGAGCAGATATCAGTCTTCTGTATACATATGACATGAGAGCTGCAGGAAACCTGGCTTATGACACGAAGAAATTTACGATCGGGGATATAGATAACAACGGAGCCATGGATATAATGCATCAAAAGTATGGATGGGAAAATTGGAATATGAGAGTCAATTTAGGTACCGGTATGGAGATTGAAATTCCAAATTCCTCAGGGTTTGGGAGTTGTGTTATTTCTGATTTTAACGGGGATGGAAAAAATGAAGTAGCCTTTTTCAAATGTTCATATAAAACAAATCAGACCGTCTATTACAGAGGACAATCTAGTTATGGAATGTCAGGTATGAGCAAATCCTCTAAAATTGACTTCTATAACTGGCAGTCCGGACAATTGGTAAAGACATCTTCGCTTGATATTTCGGGGTATGGCTTAAGTTTTCAAACTTGTGATGTATTGTTTGGTGATTTTAACGGTGATTTTATTACAGATTTGTTCTTCTACGCTGCAACCAATGCCTACCTGTTCATTGGAACTAGTACCGGTGCTTTCACTTATTACGCTTCAGGTGTCTTTGAAGCGACAGGAGAACCTTTTATTGGGGATTATAATGGGGACGGACGATCAGAGATCTTGCTTGTAAAAAGTAGTGGAGCAGTACTATATCAACTCGATCAGGCGACTCCTTCACCTGTAATCTCAGCTGCCTCTTTGTTTAAATACGACGGTATAAGCTATTACGATAAACTTAGAGTTGCAGATATAAATGGCGATGGGAATACGGACATTATCGAACAGGAGCATGCTTCAGGGATGCCTGATGGGTTTGATGTACATAAAACTATTTTATCCACCGGAACCAACTTTATTACATCATCAAGTTCCTGTTTAGATGATTTGTTTGAGGGATGGGATAAATTTAATGACTATCAGTTTACCGAAGCGAATGGGGATAATCGGAATGACATATTTGAAATCAGGCGAAAACAATTAAGCGGCCCCAATAATTTTCAGTTGGCATTATGTAGAGGTAACTCCATAGGAACTGCTCTTGCTAACACTGAAATCGATAAAGATTTATTCAGTGGAAACAAAATTCTAAGCAATAACTATACTTACGTAGAATATTATAACAGTGGCGATTTCAATGGAGATGGAAGAACAGATTACATGGCTATGTTTAACACTGTGTTCGTCTATGATCCAGCAATCGAGCCAGATTCTTACTGGTTAATGTATGGAGGAGCCATTAATTGGACATACTACGAAGACCTTTTCGAGCAGGATTATGGTCGCCCGGCATTGGGAAATCAGCTCAATGCAAGATTTTTATTGGTCTGGTCTGACAGGCCTACTACACAGCAATGTAATATCACAAAAATCATCGATGGATATAATAATGTGACCAATATTGTTTATAGGCCTGAGTATTCTGTGGAAAGTGAGTCCTATGGAAACGACAATGTTTGTTCTATTACCACTCCAATAAATTTGGTTTATTACTACCAAATTCCTGATGGATTAGGTGGGATGCAAAGAATAAATATGAGCTATTCGACTCCCAGATTACAAAGGACTGGCGCAGGCTTTCTCGGATTTAAAAAGGTGACATCTACGAATACCGTTACAGGACTGAAAGTTGAGAATGTTTATAATTATAAGATAGGAAACATTATGTTTCCAAATATTGCGACTACAACAACCTATGTTGAATCAACAAAAATCAGTACTCAAACCAATTCCTGGAGCGTTGTATGTGATGAAGGAGAACAAAGAGCAATGCCGTACCTCTCATCAGCGCTCAATAAAGATGAACTTAAGGGGCTTACAGTTACAACAACAAATCTATATAACGAAATCCCTCGTTTAGCGGGTGATTTGGAAGGATTAGCCCTTCCCTATGAAACGCAAGTAAAATATGGGAACGACTATAATAAAAGTGTTACTCGCACAACGAATCAGGAATATTTAGACATTCCGAATGCAAACGGTAGATTCCTGCTAAGAATATTAAACCAGCAGACCGAGAAAGAGTTAGATGATTCACGAACCGATAAAATAACACTTACGACGCGTTACACCTATTCAGGTTATACTCCTTTACCTGAGTATATAATTGAAAATGAAGGATCACAATACCAGACTAAGAAGCATTATGTCAGGAACACAGATGGTACGGTAACAAGGGAGGGCCTGTACGCTAAAAATGAAGCGGGCACAGAAGTATTCAAATACACAACCTTTACACTTGATCCAACCCGTACCTATGTCGTTGAAGAAATAAATGAGAGTAACACAGCCTTTAAAACCAAGTATTTATATTATAATCCAAGAGGACTACTTCTTGAAAAAACTGATCCAAACGCTTTAAAAACTGAGTATTCTTATGGTTACTTTGATAGAATTGCTTCAGTCAGGGAAGCGGATGGTACAATTAATTTTTCGGATTATAAGTGGTCCTATATGCAACCAGATGCACCCTCAGGTGCTAAAATAATGAGTTCGGAAACAAGTGCATCTGGAAGTTCTGTCAGGATTTTCTATAACGCATTAGGACAAGAATTACGAAGGGTAACAAATGGTTTTAGCGGAGATATTTATACTGATATTGAATATAATGCCAAGGGACAGGTCATTAAACAATCCACCCCTTATTACGAAGGCACAGGATCGGGATCAGTCCTTTGGACAACAACTGAATATTATAGCGATGGGCGCGTACAAAGGATTACCCGGCCTGGAAACAATATTGCGTACTATACATATTCAGGAGCAAATTCAAGCATAAATGTGAATGGTGTACTTGTCACCAAGACAATGGATGCACAGGGCTTAATAACAAAATCTGTTGAAAATGGCAAGACAATAAATTTCACAAGGCAGATTATTACTGAAAGTGGTCAACCCTACCTGGTTGAAAAATCGACTTCTGCTGATGCTGCTACCGTTGAAACCAAATCGGACATTCTTGGAAGAAAGATAAGTCTTAAAGATCCAGATGCAGGGACTTATTCATACACGTATGATGGATTTGGACAGATATTGAAGGAAATTAAACCAAACCTTGATTATGTGAAATACGCATACGATGAAGTCGGGAGATTATTATCCGAAACATGGTATAACAATGCAGGAACACAGCTTTATATTGTCCAGACCAATTATGATCTGCCGAACGCTTTAGGTGTTATTGAGACAATCTCAAGCGATAAGCATACACTAAATTATACTTATGATGATTTGTTGAGACTGAAATCGGTGACGGAAACCATAGTTGATGCCAGTCTGGGTAATAAAATCTTTACAAAATCATACGAATATGATGTTTATAGCCGTATCTCAAAGGAGTATTACCCGCAAAACCTCACTTTGCAAAATGTTTATAGTAATGATTTTCTATCTCAAATTAAAAATGTAGCAGATGGAAGTATAATCTGGCAAGCCAGCAAGTACGATGCTCTTGACAGGGTGACGGAAAGAACGGATGGCAGCAGTGTAATTACAAAGTGGACTTACACGAATAACTTTCCAACTAATTTGACCATTGAAAAGAGTGGTACTAAACTGACAGAAATAAATTATACGTGGAATATATCGAAATCCAGGCTCGAACAGAAAGTCGACAAGTCGATTGTAAATGGTACATCTAGAACGCTTACTGAAGTATATACCTACGATGCCATCAATCGACTGGAGAAAACTACCGTTAATGGGACAACTCTGTTTGATATCGACTATGATGCAAATAGCGGTAATATTACAAATCATAGCAATATAGGAAGCTTTTCATATACGAATACTGCTCATAAACATGCTGTTTCAAGAGTGGATGATACAAATGGTCTGATGGCTTATGGCAGAGCTATAACATATACTTCTTTTAATAAAGTCTCGCATATTACTCAGGAAAACGGTAAAAATCTTGATATCGTTTATGGATCGGATTATCAACGCATTAAATCGGAATATACTTTAACCGGAACAAGACAATGGTCAAGATATTATGCCCTGGGCAATGTTGAACTTGTTATTCAGCAGAATAATTCGAGTGTTTATTATGTTATGCTTAATGCGCCGGATGGCTTGTATGCAATAGCTGAAAAAACAGGATCGTCAGCCTTTTCATTGAATTATATGCACACCGATTACCAAGGGACCATAATTTCCGAAACCTGGCCAAATAGCAGTAATTATATTGTTTTTTCCTATGATGCGTGGGGCAGAAAGCGCAATGCAACAACCGGTTTATATGCAGGAGCTCCGACAAACTGGCTATTTCCGCGTGGTTATACGGGTCATGAACATATCGATGACTTTGGCCTGATCAATATGAATGGGCGTATGTATGATCCCTTGTTATGCCGGTTTATCAGTCCCGATAATTATATCCAAAATCCATATGGTATAGATAGCTATAATAGGTATGTATACTGCCTTAATAATCCATTGCTTTTTATTGATCCATCTGGTGAATATGCCCTGATTGATGATGTAGTAGCAATGGTCGTTGGAGGGGTAGTTAATTTGGGTATGAATTTAATCCAAGGAAATGTAACGACCTTTGGACAAGGAATAGGATATTTTATTACTGGAGTAGCTGCAGGAGAGGCAACATTATACGGAGGACCCCTGGCAGGGGGTGCTGTTCTGGGTCTTGGGAATAATCTTACTGCACAAATATCTCAAAATGGTTTGCATAATATTAATTGGGGACAAGCTGCACTATCAACAGGTATTGGAGTTGCGACATCATACCTTGGAGGACAAATTAGTAATCTAATATCACCCTATGTATCTTCTCTATTATCAGGGATTTCTAACCCAATTATATATAATGCATTAAATCAAGGGATTACAAATGGAATTTCCGGATTTTCTATTGGTACGGGTTTATCATTGGCAAGTGGAAATGATATTAATACAGCCTTTAGAGACGGTGCAAAAGGAGGTCTTTTTGGTTTTGGTCTGGGCACAATGACTGGTACAATAGCTGGTTATAAAATGCAAAGAGAGATGGAACAATTACGACAATTAACTCCTTTGAAACCAATTGAGCTAAAATCGTTAACATATCGTGAAAACTTGGCTAGAACTGATTTAAAACCGGAATGGAAACTTGGACCAGGGCCTCGAGGCTATGCTATTGAAGAGATAACTATTAATGAACAATATCCTAGTTTCACACATACTCCTTATGCTAGAACAACAGATGGGTACAACAATAATGCAGTCGTAAGCTTTAAATCGACAATGGCTGAACGAATCGCTATTGGAAATTCTGTTCAAAGATTAGCAGAGATGCCAAGTTCATATGTTAAAATTTTGCATGTTATTACACCCCCAGGCCATATACCTGCAAATTGGAATATATTACAGGATTATTGTATTCAAAACTCAATAGTTTTAAGATTATCTCATTATTAATTAAATCACGAAAAATGAATTTCTTTCTTTCATATAGGTACGAAGCATTTAAAAGCCTTTATGAAGCTATAGATTTTATTGATAAGTATACCAACTTTTCTATAGTTGGTATACTATCATCTAAAAGTTCTATAGGGTATATTGAATATGAAAAAAGAAAATTGAAAGAGTATTTTACTAACTCTTCACTCGATAGTTTTACTATCGTTAATAACATCTCAAATTCTTTTGATTTTAACAATTCAATTACTTTCAAGAGGAATTTGGAAAGAAACTTGTGTATTTTCTTTTGCAAAATTGAAAAAATTGAGAGTCTGAATATTGATATACTAATTAGGGATTCTATAAAATTAAATTTCACAATGGCATTTATCTTCGATATTCAAAAGTCAAAATGGCAAAATGAAATTTTGGTTGATAATTATAGATCTTTCAACAGACCTTATGAGCATTTAAGTAAGAAATGGGATAAACATCTTAGCCCAATTCTTGGAGAAATAATAGATATTACAAAAAATCCAGGCCACTTTGTTGAAACATATACCTGTGGTTTGATGGCTGCACCAGAAATATGGTTTGGCCCTGGAATTTGGGAATATTTTAATAAAGAAAAAATCTTGCAATTCCCAAATGCTGAGGCTTCCAAAGAGATATTGCCTAATGTTGT
>CAZWIU010000141.1:0-8469 GCA_964634105.1 uncultured Bacteroidales bacterium
ATTAAACGTAAAAGGCGTTTGGCGTTTTTTTGAATACTGTTCAGTTGCCGGCTGACAGAAGGTTTAAGATTAATATCAGAAAGCAAGTTTTCAAGCGGACTTATAATAAGGGTTAAAGGAGTACGAAATTCATGAGAAATATTTGTGAAAAAACGTGATTTCATGCGACTGACCTGATCGATCTTTTCTTTCTCGACACGTTGCAGGGCAAGTTCATGCTCAAGCCTTGTACGAATGAGAACTAGCCTTCTGAAAAGCAGAATCATTCCGAAAATGATCACAAAATATCCTATATACGCCCAGGTTGTCCTGTACCAGGGAGGAAGTATGATAATCTGCAAGCGAGTTCCGGAATAATTCCAAACATCACTTCCGTTGGATGCTATTACATGAAAGGTATATTTGCCGGGATCAAGGTTAGTGTATGTGGCACTATGACGATGCCCTGCATTATTCCAGGCTTCTTCAAATCCTTCGAGTTTATATTTATACGCATTTTTCTGAGGGATCAGGTAATTCAGGGCAACGTAATTTATTGTAAAAGACCGCTGCTTATAGTTGAGCTTTACCTGTTTTGCCAGGCTGATTTGCTTATCGATATATGCTTCGGGGGAACCGGGGTATAATTCTGTATTATCTGCCAGGAGGAATTCCGTTAAAATAACCGGTGGAGGATTCTCATCTTTTTTAATTTTCAGAGGATCGAACCGGTTAAATCCGTTTTTACCCCCGAAATATAAATAACCATCTGCATCCTGTATGGCTGAGCGCTGATTAAATTTATTACCCTGCAAGCCATCCCATAAATTATAATTTTCGAATACCGGTTTTTGTGGAATTGAGGAACCTTGTATGAATTTCGATATACCATTATTGGTGCTCAGCCAGATATTTCCCTCTTTATCTTCAAGAATTGCGTTAATAATATTACTTGGCAAGCCATTTTCTGAGCGGTACACAGAAAATGTCGAATCCTCCTCATGGAACAAATGAAGACCTGTTTCTGTGCCAAACCACATATGCCTTTTCGAATCTTCGAAAATGATCAGGGCACCATTATCGCTGATGCTGGTAGTATCCTCGCTGGCAAAAAAATGATAAAATGTTCCCTCATCTCTGTTCATGAGGGCAAGTGAATTATGTGTTGATACCCACAGCCGTTTTCTGCTATCAAAAAAAACCTGCCTGACCCAATCGTTTAAAAGACTGCCTGAGTCGGCACTATTGGCTCTGTAGCTTGTGAAAGAATCATCTTTCAGGTCATACTTATTCAGGCCTCCTCCCATGGTGGCTATCCAAAGATTGCCCTGATCGTCGGAGGTTATTGAAAAAATATTATTATTAGTTATCCTGTGTTTCCCTGTCGATTGAGTTGAATACCGGATAATTTCTCGTGTCACAGGATTAATTTTGTTCAATCCACCGGCCCATGTTCCGACCCAAATAAATCCCTCCTGATCTTTTTTGAAGGCGAAAACAGCGTTCGAGCTGAGACTTTTATTACTCCCTGAGTTACGTGTTATATAGGAGTATCGGCCTGTGAATTTGTTATAGATGTTGATTCCGGATTCTGTTCCAATCCACAGTTCGTTACCATGCTCAAAAAACACGTTGATAATATCGTTATTCAAACCGGTACTTCTATCGGTTGACTTAACATGCTGAAAATTGGCACATACAGGATTATAAAAGTTAAGCCCGGCATAGGTCCCTATCCATATATTTCCTTGACGATCCTGGTATAATGAATAAACCGAATTATTGATAAGTCCAATATTTTCGTTTTCACTTTTAATATGTGATACTATAACTTCATCCTTATAGAATTTTTTTAGATCGAGAATAATAATCCCCGAATTTTCTGTTCCGATCCATAGAAATGAATCCCTGCTTTCTAAAATAGAAAGAATGGTACCTTTTTGCAGAAAATCACTTTTTGGTATGGTAAATCGTGTTAATGTATTGCGGTTATTCCGCTCAACATAATACAATCCGAAATCACGTGTTCCCATCCAGAGCGTACCCTTATAGTCCTTACCAGTGGAGGTTATTGTGACCTGATTAAATGTAGCCGGATAGGGTATGCGCAAAGAGAAAGTTCCTTTTTCCCTAAAAAATTCATAAATACCTTCAAAGCCGGTAATAAGAATTCTATTATCAGCATCGATGAATAATTGTTGATTCCCGTTATAGGGAACTGAAGAAGAAGTTAACTGTTGATATCTGACAACCCTGGATGTTGAAGTAAGATAAATATACAGGTCGTTATAGGTTCCAAAAAGAACATTGCCGGATGTATCTTCTTTGAGGTTTGTAACATTTTCGCGCGGAAGATCCGGCGAGTAATAAAAATAATCGTTCTCCCTGTCATATCGGCTAACTCCCTTTGTAGTTGCAATCCATAAATTCCTGTTACTATCCTCCAGGATAGCGTTGATATTGTTTCCTGTCAACGTTCTATTATCACCGGGAATACCTCTGTATAACTTAAAGTTATAGCCATCGTATCGATACAATCCATCAGATGTTCCAATCCAGATAAATCCTATATAATCCTGGTAAACATCCGTGACCCAGGCTTGGGCTAGTTCATGCTGAGGTGCTATTTGCCGGAAAACATATTGCTTATCATCGGCTCTTCCAGTTCCAGGGATAATAAATAAAACGCTTATTACAAGAATCAGCCTTGCTTTCACAAGTATTTTTATTATGCAGGAATAAAATGTCATATCTCCGATACCTCTCCCCGAATGTGAATACATTTCCTATATGACAATTCAGCTTATATATTTTCGCTCCGATACAATAGAGGATCCTATTTAACTGTTAGATTTACAGGGTTTATAACCGGTATTATTTCATGATAATATCAAGTTTTCCCTCTATTGAGGCAGAAGACGAACCAACAAGTATTTCAAATTTGCCTGGTTCGGTCATCCAGTCTTTTGTTTCCGGGTTCCAGAAGGAAAAATCCTTCTTATCCAGTACTATGGTGATGTTCTTTTTCTCTCCAGGCTTAAGTGTGATCTTTTCAAACCCTTTAAGTTCCTTATAGGGTCTTGGCAATGAAGATTCAACATCATGGATGTACAGCTGTGCAATTTCGGCCCCCTCAACATTCCCTGTGTTTGTGACTGTAAATGTTACTGCAATACTTTCATCGGGATTAAATTTGGTCTTTGATGTGTTGAAATCGCTATAGGCAAAAGTTGTATAAGAAAGACCGTATCCGAAAGGGAATAGAGGTTCGATCTTCCGTTGTTCATACCAGCGATATCCTACAAAGATTCCCTCCTTGTAATGCACATCATATACATTGCGTGTTTTTTCAATATCCCGGGATCTTCCGGTATATAGCTGTTCTCCTTCCGGTATATAGCCATATCCTGGTGAATCCTTAAAATCTTTTTCAATGGTAATAGGCAATTTCCCGGAAGGATTAACTTTCCCTGCTAAAATTTCAGCAACAGCAGTCTGCCCGTTCTGCCCAGGATACCATGCATATATAATAGCGGCAACTTTGTCGTACCAACGGCTCATGTTAATGCCACTTCCTGAGTTAACAACAACCACTGTGTTCGGATTATTCTCAGCGACATGCAGTATAGTTGATTCAACAGAATCTGGCAAGTCGAAAGGACGATCTCTGCCTTCACTATCAAAGGTACCAATACTCAACACAACAATATCTGCATCCTTCAGTTCTTTATCGGTTGGAGTATCATTCAGTACGGCACGATCACCAAATTGAGCAAACATGGCATCGGAGAGTATAACCTGATTGTATCCCAACACATTTGCTGAACCACCGCCCTGAGCATACATCCAGGCAAAATCTCCGGTAACGAGGATTGTTTCCACCGAATCTTTAATAGGTAAAACAGACCTTTCATTTCGCAAAAGAATGATTCCCTCTCTGGCGGTTTCTAAGGCAATCTGTTCATGTTGATCGAATTTTAGCATGGCTGTATCCCTTTCCCGGTTAAAAGCCTTTGCTGCATATAGAGTGCGAAGGATACTAGTCGCCATACGGTCGATATCCGATTCTTCAATAAGGTTCGCTTCAAACAATTCTTTTGCATTTGCAGTTGCTACCCGGAAAGGCATTTCCAGGTCCTGCCCTGATTTAATAGTTTTTACTCCATCGTAAACCGATGTCCAGTCTGTCATTACCATCCATTTAAAACCCAAGTCATTTCGAAGCAAATCAGTAATTACATAGCTGCTTTGACCGGCCCATTCGCCGTTTACCAGGTTATAGGAGGTCATCACAGCCATGGCTCCCGCATCGATACCTGCCTTAAATGCAACAGTATAAATCTCATGCAGACTGCGTTCATCGACAACTGAGTTACTTTTCCTGCGATAATAGTCAGTATTGTTAGCCACAAAATGTTTAAGAGTTGCGATGGTTCCCGTATTTTGAAGCGCAACCACATAATTTTCAATCATCCTGGCCGCCAGAAACGGATCTTCGCCGAAATATTCAAAGTTTCTTCCACACTGAGATATCCTGTAGATATTCATCCCTGGTCCCAGCAAAACAGGAATTCCCCCACCACGGCATTCTTCACCGATCGCCCGGGCATATTTTCCGGCAAGTTCTTTATTCCAGGTCGATGCCAGGAGAATCGGACAAGGAAATGCAGTTGATTGTGTCAACACTTCCTCGGTTTTAACCCCTCTCCGGATACCTTTTCTCAGGTGAACACCCTGTGTGGCATCCGTCATCATAACAGGAGGAATATTCAACCGGGGTATCCCATTGGTAAAGAAATTTCTGTCCCCTCCTATAAGGATAATTTTTTCTTCCAGTGTCAGGAGCTTTACAATACTGTCGGCCCATTGACCTGCAATTTCGTAACTAACCGGAGGTTCATAACGAGGAGAAGTCTTCGTGGGGACTTCGTGAGTACAACCTAAAAAAGTATATATCCAACAGGATAACAAAAAAAACAGAAGAGAAGTAGTTTTTTTCATGGCGTTGTTAAATAGGTGAGTAACTAACGAAAATACATAATTATTTCATGAAAAATAATATGAAATCAGTTAAAATGGTCGATCTGACTATTTGCAACAAGTTATCAGGGACAGTTGGGGTAATCATGAAACTTTTTGTAAATTGGTAATTGGAAGATATAGCAATTAAATACATGATTATTTTTGGCAGAAATAAATTTGTTGCAGCATGCAAACAACAATTATCAATGATAAGATTAAAATAGTGCAGGGCGATGATCAGATATTTCGGTATATCGCAATAAATGGTTGTACCCTCGACATAGACACACTTGAAAAAATGACGAAGACAGGAGACGAGTGGAACGGAACCAAACTATGCGCAAACCTGATCGATCTGCGCGATATGATCTTCGTTGATTCAAAAACAAGAGCATATGCCGCCGCACAGTATCGCGACCATGTCGCTGGTCAGGCAATAGTAATTGAATCCAAAATATCCAGCTACTTCGCAAATCTGTTTCTTAAGTTCAGTAATCCTAAAGTTCCTACAAGACTTTTTACGAATGAAAGCGACGCTGAGAAATGGCTGAAGGAACAGATGGCGAAAAAGCAATCATTAAAGTAAATTCTTTTCAGGATTTCATCAACGCTTTTCTGAAAAGAAAATTTTTGAAACGCTCGCAGATGCATTAAGATTTTCTTCTAGATGATCAAAAAAAGATTATGTTTATGGGTCTGTGAGTTTATGGATTTATTCGGTTAAGTTATAGGGATAAAGGCTTTAGCAATAGGCTTTAGGAAAGAGGTGTTTAATCCTTCCACCTCCTCCCATTCCTCCAACCATTAACGTGTTTACAAATTCGAAGTATAGCTGAACATGAATTGCTTGACCGACAAATCCCTCCTGAAGCGGTAGGAGGCGGGTAGTGCTTTGTAAATATTGAATTTATTGAAAGGTTTTACTCTAAAATATCGATTACGCAATTCCACCCCCGATGCTTCGGGATACACAATTACACAATTATAGAAACACTATTGGCCCTATTCTTTAATGATTTTAATTGTTGCTTTGTTTCCCTGATCGAATACTCTGACAATATACAACCCAGGGTTCAGGCTATGTATATCGAAACAATTGTTTTTCTTATCCGGTGACCCTTCCAACATTATTCTTCCTTGCAGATCACAAATAGAAATTTTTATATCCGTATTATTCGAATTAACCACAAGAAAATCGTTAGCCGGATTAGGATATATCTCAAGAATGAAATCATCTGTTTTGCTGATATAATCAGGAATTCCAACTGCGCCGGCTGGAATAGGAAGAAATTCATCAATTCCTTCTTCAAAAACTGCGCTGGTAGAACATGCCGGCCCAATGCATCTTCCATCTAGTACCTCGTAAGCAATACCCCAGCGAACCAGATCATAGAACCGGTGGCCTTCCAGTGCAAATTCCAATGCACGTTCATGTATAATATCGTTGAGAGAAATAACTGTTATATCTTCGGGATAACCTGTTGATCCTGAGTTCCTTGCCCGGGTGCGAACAAGGTTTATATATTCTGATGCTTTTATGTTATTCCCAAGTTCAAGAGCAGCCTCAGCGGCCATTAATAATACATCAGAAAAACGAATCACGGGGATATCAATTGGCCCGTCTATTCCATGGCTGACTATATTCCAATATTCATCCGGTGAACATTCATATTTTCTACATGCAGTGTTCGGATAGCCTGCTGCAGGAAAGCCCATTTCAACCCAGGTCGATCCATTGACCGTATATAAGATACTATCTCCTTCACGGCCAACCGTAACGGTAAACCGTGGATCGTTCACAGGGTTGCCTGATTCACTCGCAAATAAATCAATTAAATGTTGGGATGGAACATTACAGCCCCATCCAAAAGCGTAATCGATTCCTTCATAAATAACATACCGGGCGGTTGTCCATTGGACAATCCAATTACCTCCATAGCTTACCCATCCCTGACCGGGCGTCATATTAATGGCAGGAAACACAATTTCCGGACTTCCATTACCGTCTACAGTAAAAATATATCGAAATGCAGGAGTATTACCAGGATATACAGGCGATGAATCCCACCAGGTATTGAACGACTCGCCTGTGCCTCCGACCAACGAATGTTCACCTGAACTAATAACTTCTTCATTATAGAACAGTGCCGAATCCCATTTTGTTTCCATACCAGAGAAACGTTCATCATCAGGATAGTTTTTAGCGAATGACGATTCAAATAGATATACTTTCCCCAGCAAAGCCATGGCTGCTTCTTTTGTCGCCCTGAACCGATTATCATTGTCGAGCCCTGATCGATGAGGCAGATATTCAATTGCACTTTTTAAATCTGCTTTAATAAGTGAATATACTTCCGACATTTTGTTAAAAGGGCCTGTTAAATAATTATCGGAAAGATAGTCTAATGAGGATTCATCAATAGGCCAGTAAAATATCTCTGTTTGGATCGGAAGGCTGTCAAAAGCATTAACCAGATTAAAATACATCAGAGAACGGATAAATCGTGCCTCGGATATCAATCTGTCCTGCTCCTGTTGATTCAGTTCACTGACCAGGTGGGCATTTTCAATTGCATAGTTGCAGAAAAAAATTGTATTAAAGCCCCTGTACCAGTAACTTCGAATATTTTCATTGGTTTCATCAGCCTCATGGAACATTACTTCCTCCATTTCCGGAATTTCACCCAGAAAATCGCCTCCAACCTCAGCGACATCAGAGCGAACATCGCCAAAAAGCCAGTAATTTCTACTATACATATTGTAATTGGCAAGCTGCGTATACGCCATCTTAACACTTTGGCTAACAGTATCGGTTGCAAATTGAGCCTGAATGAAATGGCACAGTAGAGTAATGATTGAAATAACGAGTATTGCTTTTTTCATAATGTTAAGTGTTGAATATTATAAATCTACGATAACTTAATAATATGAGTTACAAATAAAATATCAGAATAAGAACTGGAATATTATGAAGGTTCGGTTCCAAGTCATTTAAAATAATAGAGATACAGAAATTCCAAATCACCGCTACCCGCTTAAATAAAAAGCTCTTTATTGAATAAACCGACCATCGAAAATGAATCTTTATTTTTCCATTAACTATAAATTTGCCCCTGCTAATTTCAGGAACATTGAATCATGATTTTCAGACTTTTCTTATGCTGTATTTCTTATCCAGGCTATCTCAGGATCATCAAGAAGGCCATAATATTTTTATAGTTCATCAACTGCTGCCCTATAACTGGTAAAGGGTTGGAGAACGGTCTCCTGTCCCTTACTTATTATGTGAAGTAAATCTCTTTGCCATATCGGAGGTATATCCTATAAAAATCTTCTCATAATCTTAAGAATATAAATCATACACTGTAAACATTTTCAATAACGCAACTTAACCAGATTATTTTTTAAACAACATATTCGAGAACGTATGTGTGAAAACATAAACAGAGTGAGGTTCATCGCTCCCGC
>CAZWIU010000142.1:0-8409 GCA_964634105.1 uncultured Bacteroidales bacterium
ATGATTGGATAATTAGATCGTTGGATTCTTGGATAGTTGGATTGAAGTTATATCATCATTCCAAGTAGCGTCTTTAGATTTCTTATGTATAGATCTTACTAACATTATTAGTTCATTTTCAGTTTTAAAGTGCAGTGCATCCAAGTGTTCATATTCATCTTTTGATATCTGACCAGCTTTATAAAAACTATAAATACAGGAATGAAGCTCACCACTTGAGCCTAATGCAATATACAAGTATTGGAGATACTCTTTAATACTCCTTCTGCAATATCCTTCTGCAATATTTCTGGAGATACTCTGTGCTGCGTCCGTTGAATTAGCTATTATCTTCCTTAATTCATATGGGAACTTCCCTGTTAGCTTACAAATGGCACAATATAATTCAATTGCATCGTTCCAAACAATAAGATTTCGGAAACCCCGATTAATATTTTTTCTTTCCATATTTAAAGCTTAATAAATTACTGATAACGAAAAGTCTATATTTAATTTTTACTTTTCCCTTTATCTCTCTTTAGATTAATCAGGATAGGAACCATCTAATCAATCCTAAAATGAATTAAATACTGTCAGGTACGCATCTATCCATCAATCCATCAATCCATCAATCCATCAATCCATCAATCACTGTTGTCCGGTAAAGTTAAAAAAAATTATATGCCACTAAATCACCAAGGCTCAAAGAAAACACTAAGAAGTTTATATTTAGCCTGTTGCATATTTGTGAAACCATTGTGTCGTAGTGTCCTTGTGGCATAAATTCTAATTTTAATTGTTTGAGCCCACTAAATCAAAAATGCTAATAACTCTTGCTATAACCATATGTTAGGATTATCCATTCGTCTTACCCGGATAGCAATGATTCTTATATCGTTGGATTGCAGTTATATCATGATTACAATTAGCTTATTTAGATTTCTTATGTAAAGAGCTTGCTAAGGTTATTAATTCATTTTCAGTTTTAACGTGCAGTGCATCGAGGTATTTAGATTAATCTTGATAGGAACTACTCAATCATGCCTACAATGGATTAAATACCGTAAGGCAAGCATCCATCCATTTATCCATCAATCCATTTTAATTACCTCACTCCTTCTCCCCCAATAGTTTCAACAAGAATGCATATTCCATGGCGGTTTCCTTATACTGTTTGAAACGGCCGGAAGCGCCACCATGTCCTGCATCCATATTAGTATACAGCAATAACAGGTTATGATCGGTTTTCATATCGCGAAGCTTTGCCACCCATTTTGCAGGCTCCCAGTATTGTACCTGGGAATCATGCAGACCGGTTGTTACGAGCATGTTAGGATAATCTTTTGCTTCTACATTATCGTAAGGTGAATAGGAGAGCATATAATCGTAATACACTTTAATATTCGGGTTACCCCATTCATCGTACTCCCCGGTAGTCAGCGGAATACTTTCGTCGAGCATGGTAGTTACCACGTCGACAAAGGGAACAGCAGCGATAACTCCCTTAAACAGATCGGGCCTCATATTAACAACTGCACCCACCAGTAATCCTCCGGCGCTGCCACCCAGGGCCATTAATTTGTCTGTTGATGTATAATGCTGGTCAACCAGGTATTGGGCACATGCAATAAAATCGGTGAATGTATTTTTCTTATTAAGGAGTTTTCCATCTTCGTACCAGTCGCGCCCAAGAAACTGACCACCCCTGATATGTGCAATGGCATAAATAAATCCCCGGTCGAGTAAGCTTAGCCGGGCTATTCCAAAATACGGATCGATGGTATTCCCGTATGAACCATAGCCATACAGCAACAATGGAGCAGAGCCATCGAGGCGTGTTCCTTTCTTGTACACCAGCGAGATTGGCACTTCTTTCCCATCGCCTGCTTTAGCATACAATCGTTCGCTCTGATAATCGTCGGGATTATGACCTCCGATAACTTTTTCACGCTTCAATAAGATCATCTCACGTGTATTCATGTCATAATCGTATGTTGTTGTTGGTGTAGTAAGAGAAGAATAACCCAGACGAAGCTTTTCGGATGCAAATTCAGGATTTACGGAAAGCCAGGCCGTATATACCTGCTCTTCGAATTTTATATAATGTTCCTTTCCGCCACCCATCTCAATGATACGCAGGTTAGTGTTCCCTTTGATCCTTTCTTCAATAACCATATACCGGTCGAAGTTCAGAAAACCCTCAAGTAATACATCTTCCCTGTGGGGAATAACTTCTTTCCAGTTTTCTTTTGTCGTAGCATTGACCGAAGTCTCCATTAACCTGAAATTCTTAGCATTGAGGTTTGTCCGGATATAGAATTTATCCTTGTAATGCCCGATTGAATATTCAAGTCCCTGGACCCTGGGCTGAAACATACGGAACTTTCCCTCGGGAGTATCACTGGATAGAATCTGATATTCATCGGAGAGCGTAGTATTTGAGTTTATTATTATATATTTTTTCGATCTGCTTTTGTATACATTTACCGCGTAAGTCTCATCCTGCTCATAGAATATCATATCCGCCTTCCGGTTATTAAGTATTTTATACCGGAATATTTTTTCAGGTCTTAATGTCTGTAAGTTCTTCTGGGCATAAAAAACCGTTCTATTATCGTCTGCCCAGTATGCAGCTCCGTTTGTATTCGCAATAGATTCCTCTAATGTTTCTCCCGTTTCGAGATTCTTAAAATGAATCGTATATAATCTCCTGCTCACTGTATCTACTCCATAGGCAATCATTTTATTATCGGGGCTTACCGTTATGCCCGATACATGGAAATATTCATATCCCTGGGCAAGTTCATTCACATTGAGCATGATTTCTTCTGCAGCCTCCAGATTCTCCTTTTTCCTGCAATAGATAGGATATTCCTTCCCTTCCTCATAGCGTGAATAATAATAATAACCCTCTGTATAGTAAGGCACCGACATATCGGTCTGACCTATCCGTCCGACGATTTCATTATAAATCTTCTCCTGAAGGCCTTCAGTATCTTTCATCACAGCATTGGTATAACTGTTCTCGGCTTTCAGGTAGGCAATTACTGCAGAATCTTCGCGTTGATTCAGCCAGTAATAATTATCCACTCTTGTTTGTCCATGGATGGTCAGCTCTTTCGGTATCTTTTTAGCGATGGGAGGAACTTTCATTTCATTATTTGTTTTACACGATAAAACCGAAAAAATAAGGCAGCAAATATACATGTATTGACGTAACATATAGCGTATTTTTTGATTTTGTATCAGGCAATATTCAGTGATACATATAACAGAAACATCAGGGCAATAAAAAGTATCAGAAAAATACGAATAATCCTGATCATAATTAATTCTTTCAACCAGAAAATCCCAATAATGGCAATAATTGTTCCGGTAATTAACCCGGATAATCCCCAAAATAAATATGTAGTTGTGAAAAGTCCGGATGCAAAAAATACTTCATTTTGAGCCAGTTTATTGGCAACCGGAATGAGTATGGAAATTAAGAAAGACAATATTACAGCGAGTCCTGAAAAAGCTGCTTTCGGTTTAATTGCCCGCTTCCGATAGGGTGCCATAGTATAATGAATAGAGCTTTATTCAGTTGCTTCTTTTATGCTTAGCTGAATACGTTTTCGCGCAATATCTACTTCAAGTACCTTAACCTTCACATGCTGATTGAGTCGAACCACTTCATTCGGATCGGAAATAAAGCGATTGGCCAACTGGGAAATATGTACCAGTCCATCCTGCTTAACCCCGATGTCGACAAAAGCGCCGAAGTTTGTTATATTGGTTACAATACCTGGAACAACCATGCCGGGCTTAACATCTTCTATCGTGAAAATACCTTCGGCAAACTCAAACACTTTGGCCTTTGTCCTAGGATCGCGTCCGGGTTTTGCCAACTCATTCAGAATATCTTTAAGCGTTGGCAGACCGATCTTTCCCCCTACATACTGTTGAATATCGATTTTCTTCTGTAATTCTTCGTTGCCTATCAGCTTATCGAGTGTTACTCCCAAGTCCCTGGCCATTTTCTGCACAACATGATAGCTTTCGGGATGTACGGCGCTGTTATCGAGAGGGTTATTCCCGTTGCGGATCCTTAAAAATCCTGCAGCCTGCTCAAAGGCTTTAGGCCCCAGCCTCGGTACTTCTTTTAACTGTTCACGGGTTGAAAAGGCGCCGTTGGCCGCCCTGTATTCTACGATATTTTTAGCTATCTGTGCCCCTACGCCTGATACATAGGTCAGCAGGTGCATACTGGCCGTGTTCAGGTCGACGCCCACAGCATTAACACAACTTTCAACAACCTCATCGAGCGATTTTTTTAGTTTTCCCTGGTCCACGTCGTGCTGATACTGCCCTACCCCGATCGATTTCGGGTCGATCTTTACAAGCTCGGCTAAAGGATCCATCAGCCGCCTTCCGATTGAAACCGCACCACGAACAGTAACATCGTACTGAGGAAATTCGTCGCGTGCAACTTTCGATGCCGAATATACCGAAGCGCCTGCCTCATTTACGACGAATACCTGTAAATCGCGATCGAAGCGAATCTTTTTTACAAAGTGTTCTGTCTCCCTGCTGGCGGTTCCATTACCAATGGCTATTGCTTCAATCTTGTACATCTGCACCAGCGAATCGATCTTCTGTGCTGCTTTTTTAGTCTCGCTTTGCGGGGGATGCGGGTAGATTGTTTCGTTATGCAAAAGATTTCCCTGTGCGTCGAGGCATACGAGTTTGCATCCGGTACGATATCCGGGGTCGAGCGCCAGTATCCTTTTTTCACCAAGAGGCGATGACATGAGTAGCTGCCGAAGATTGGCAGCAAACACCCGTATAGCTTCGTCGTCAGCTTTTTCTTTTGAGGAAGCCCGGAACTCATTTTCAATCGATGGTTTCAGCAGGCGTTTATAACTATCTCTGACGGCTTCCCGCACCTGTTCCGAAACATCGAAATACCCTTTTACAAACAGCGATTCAACTGCTTCACAGGTCTTCTCTTCATCGGGAGCGATCTCAAGCTTCAGGAAACCTTCTTCCTCTCCGCGCCGCATAGCAAGTAACCTGTGCGATGGGCAACGATTCAGCTTCTCGGAAAAGGTAAAGTAATCTTTGTATTTTATGCCTTCCTCTTCTTTCCCTTTTACTAATTTTGAAGAAATCATAGCATCCCTGCTGAAATGAAAGCGCACTGTATCGCGTGCACGCTGGTTTTCGCTTACCCATTCAGCGATGATATCGCGGGCACCCTGGAGTGCAGCTTCCTCGTCAGCAACAACATCGCTTATAAATTCGGCAGCGCGGGCCATGATATTCATTTCTTTCTGCTTCATCAGGATAGCGGCCAGCGGTTCCAGCCCTTTTTCTTTTGCAATGCTGGCTCGTGTTTTCTTCTTAGGTTTATAGGGAAGATAAAGGTCTTCAAGCTCGGTAAGTGATTCTGCGGCATCGATCCTTGCTTTCAGCTCGGGAGTTAGTTTTTCCTGGTCATCGATGGACTTGAGAATGGTCTCTCTTCGCTTTTCTATCTCATTCAACTTCTCATTCAGGTCGCGCACTGCAGTGATCTGTACTTCATCCATACTTCCGGTCATCTCCTTTCGATACCGACTTATAAACGGGATGGTTGCCCCTTCATCCAACAACGTTAATACATTTCGTACCTGTTTCTCTTCGAGTTGGGTTGTCTTACAAATTTTTTCCAGGTTTCTTTCCATCTACTTAACAGCTATATTTTATTTCAACAAGAGTATTGTCTTTGCAGGGTTCAAAAGTAAATAATCCCGGCCTTAAATAGTATACTGTTTATAAAATGCGTAAAAAGTAAATGGTGCTTACCCTAGGACGCGCTGTCTCCGCCTCAGGCGGACCTGACACGTCGGCGACAAGACCCAAGACCCTAAAAAGAATTTAACCCTGTGCCAAGAGCATCCCGATTAGCTTCCCTGCCCGCCATGGCCCGGCAGGCGGGGCTGTCGGGATTCCCACCTGCCGGATGGGCAGGAATTCGACTTACCCCCGATAACTATCGGGGTCATATCATGATATTCATGAAAATTGAGTCTCATTAATAAAAGGAGCACTCACAATACCCTCAACCGGTATTTGAATGTGAACTTACATAAAAGGGTGTGATCCTTGAATAAAGTTGAATAATCAAAACGAAAATTTTTCGTTTATTTTATAATTACCTTTTTAAGGTTTACCGGTTGTAATTGTATCCCGTTAACTGCATTGGTATGTTACGATTAATATTTTTATTATTCATTATTTTTTCATTTCATGCTTATCCTCAGGAAATTAAGATTACCCGCGACCTGGCTATGTGGACAGAGCTAGAATTGGAAAAATCCTTATTCAATAAGTTCGATGTAAATATCCGGCAGGAATTAAGAATGTGCCATACTATTTCAAGAATCGATGATTATATCGCCGACATCGGTATCAGGTATTCAATTGACAAGCATTTTCGTATAGGAGTTAATGGACGTTATACCTGCAATTTAAAGAGAGTCGGTAATTTTGAAAATAACTTCCGGTACAACCTTGATTTCTGCTATCTCACAAATAAAATACGATCATTCAGACTATACTATCGGTTGCGATACCAAAAAGAATATATCGATCCCTTTACTTATAAACCAAACCAGCATGAATATCATTCAGCAGTAAGAAACCAGATTGAAGTGAAGTATTTTTTTAACAATTCCTGTTTACTCTTCTCTTCTGCAGAGCTTTTCCGGCAGATTGACGTATTTAAAGAACCGGAATTCAATAAATGGAGGTTTTTCATCGGGCACCAGTATAATTTCCATTATGGAAACGTTCATCTGGCGTTGGGCATGGAAAGGGAAATTAACACCCGTTATCCCTGTTCGATGTATATTGTCAAACTAGGTTATTGTTGCAAACTATGAGTCCCGGATTAACAAAAAAGGGCCGATGCTTCGCAATTATCCTGCCCTGTATTTTAATAATGCTGTCATGCTATAAAGAGCAGGTTATTTTTAATGCTGAAGCAGATCAGTATTTATATTTACCTACTATACTTAAATTGAACGGTAAAGAATGCGTCTATGATGCTGAAACCAATACGCTCCATTACAGCATCAGCAGCGATTCTGTAGAAAATTTTACTCCTTATGTTGAATTTCAGGACTATTCCATACTCTGTTTTGAAAATATTATCCTTTCAAATAAGAGAATGAATAATTTAGGGACTGTCCGGATTAACCATGAATATGATATTACTGTTGAAACAGGGCACAACATTGAAACACTTAATTTACGGTTTACAAGCTTGCCTATTATTCAGATTATTACCGGACACAGGATCTATGATGAGCCAAAGACGCTTGCCAGGATAGTAGTTAACGATCCTGCGGCTGACACTCCTGAATTTGATTCCTATATCGGGATTGAGGTCAAAGGGAATGTCACTGCCAACTATCCGAAGAAGCCTTTCTCATTCCATACCCTAAACAGCATGTCGCTAAACAGTAGGCGCTCATGCATTATTCTAAACGCGGGGCCTAACAGCAGCTGGATTCTAAATGCAATGTATACAGATCCTTCGAGGGTGAGAAGCAAAATTTCATTCCAACTATGGAATGAAATTCGCCAACCGGATAAAAATGCATCCATTCATCCGGTCTTTGTTGAACTGTTCATTAATAACGAGCATCAGGGATTATATGCTTTTGGAGAAATTGTTAATGAAGAATTATTGCACCTTTCAGACAATGATGCCGTGTTATATAAAGCATACTCATGGGGAGACGGAGCAACATCCTTCGAAACATGTGAATCAACGATCCCGGAATATCAGTACTGGCAGGGATGGGAACAAAGGTATCCTTTCCCTGACGAAAGAATTAACTGGATACCATTGGCTGAGTTGCTGAACCTGGTTGTCAACGGGGACGATACCAGGTTTATTTCTGAAATCAGTTCTGTTATCGACTATTCAAATTTCATTGACTATTTTCTTTTCGTGAATCTTATTTCCGCTACAGATAATACAGGGAAAAATATTTTCCTTGTCCGGCAAGATCAACATTCACAGTTTGAAATTATCCCATGGGACCTTGACGGCTCGCTGGGTATAATATGGGATGGTTCTGTGGTTTCTCATGACCTTGCATTAAGCAATAACCTTTACGACAGGCTAATCTATTGTAATCCCGATGGATTCATTCAACATTTAAGATCAAGATGGCAAGCATTACGAAGTACATATTTCTCAGAAGAACATCTGAATTATTTGATCCGCAGTAATACATCAATATTAACTAAAACAGGAATCATTCCCATTGAAAGTTACCGATGGCAGAACTTCAACAGAATTTCTATTGAAGAAGAAGAGAAATATATTCAATTCTGGCTAAATAGGGTTTGCTGATTTTTTATTTCAAAGTAGTTAAATGTTTGTATTACAAT
>CAZWIU010000143.1:0-8239 GCA_964634105.1 uncultured Bacteroidales bacterium
TTGATAATAAGGCTTTAACAAGATAATGTTATTTCGAACTCACGTTAATTACATATTTAACATTGCCATATAAAAGGTGAGGCAGTTTTTGTTGTATTCATTGAGTGCATTGATTTTGCAATACTCCTAAACCTGGTTCCCCGTCATCTTGTCTTTTATGCCAAAGCTTTTGCGACAAAGCACTGCGAGGAACTTCATTCAGGGGATTTCTCAATCATGCAAAATTGAATTGTCTTTCAGGGGAATAATAATGCCCTGGTTTTTCACAACATACCTGATAATTTCAGGGAAATAGGTGAGGAATTCACTTTGCAACTGTATGTAATATTTATGCAGGATTTCACGTGCAATTTCACTTTTTTCGGGTAAGGTAGTCCTCATTGACATGCGAAGCAGAACGTTAATAAAACCGTCAACCGAACTGTAGATATCGATCCAGTCGTTTTTTATGAAGGACGGGACAAAAAACTGCACTCTTTCAGGTAGAAAAGGGAAATATTTCTTCAAACACTCAAATAATTTTTCCTTGACCTCGATTAAGGGTTGCGGAGAGAACTTCTCCCAATTATTAGCAAGGAAATGATCATAAAGGATGTCAACGATGATTCCCGCATACTTGTGATATGCCGGAGTAAAGTAACTCATACTTTGATGTATTATTCTATGCCTGTCGGTAAATGCATCGATCCGGCGATGCAATAAAATTCCTTTACGAATTCCCGGAGGATAATCATAATGATCTTTACCCTTTACATAATCTCCGATAAAGTTCCCGATTAATATATCATCGTTGTTTCCTGAAAGAAAAATATGAGCAAGATAATTCATCAGACAGCCTACCGATTTTTATAAAGATAAAGGGAGAAGAGATACTTATTGCAATCTTCCCTTAATTTTTTTTGTTTCTTCTTCAAATCCAGGCTTCTCCAGAAGAGCGAACATATTCTTCTTGTACGCTTCAACTCCTGGCTGATCAAAAGGATTTATACCCAGGAGATAACCACTGATACCACATGCCTTTTCAAAGAAATACATCAACTGCCCCAGATAGTATGCATTAAGTTCAGGAATATCAATCCGTATATTAGGCACACCGCCATCAACATGGGCAAGCATTGTTCCCAGTTCAGCCATCTTATTTACATAATCAAGATTTTTGCCTGCCAGGAAATTTAATTTATCCAGGTCTTCTTTGTCACTTGGGATCGTGAGTTTATAGTTGGTCTTTTGAATGGATAATATCGTTTCGAACAGAGTACGCTCTCCTTCCTGTATGTATTGTCCCATCGAATGCAGGTCGGCAGTAAGATCCACACTTGCCGGGAAAATACCAACACCTTCCTTTCCTTCACTTTCACCGTACAGTTGTTTCCACCATTCAGCCAGGTAATGCAGCTTACTATCGTAGTTAGCCAGAATTTCAATTTTTTTCCCTGTCTTATATAGCGAAAACCGTGTTGCAGCATAAACGGCTGCCGGATTATTGTTAAAAGAGGTCCCTGTTCCGCATATTTTTTCCATTTCAACAGCTCCTTTAATAAGCGCTTTTATATCAATACCCCCGATGGCTAGCGGGACCAATCCGACGGGAGTTAAAACTGAGAATCTTCCGCCAATATCGTCAGGGATAATATATGTTTTATAGCCCTTTTGAGTTGCCAGTGTGCGCAACGCTCCACGTTCTTTATCAGTTACAGCAATGATCAGGTCCTTAGCTTTATCGGGGCCCACTTTCTTCTCAAGATGCTCTTTCAGGATACGGAATGCTATGGCAGGTTCTGTTGTGGTTCCTGATTTAGATATCACCACAATCCCGTAACTCTTACGGTCTAATAATTCGATCAGCTCACTCAGGTAATCTTCCCCGATATTCTGACCGGCAAATAGCAGGGTCGGATAGGCAGCATCTTTTTTCAGGTGTGCAAAGTTGTCAGATAGTGCTTCGGTAATAGCTTTTGTCCCCAGGTATGATCCTCCGATGCCAATTACAACTACGATTTCTGCCATCGATTGTATTTTCTTCGCGGAGGAAAGAATATCCGCAATATCGCTGTCTTTAATGGATGATGGCAGATTCACCCATCCCAGGAAATCGTTTCCTTTTCCGCTTTTGTCATGCAAGGCTTTATTGGCTGCTTCGGCTTTACCGCTTAACTTATTAATACTGTCAAGGCTGACAAAGCCGGCTACTTTGCTGTTATCTATTTTGATCGGATTCATTGTATGTTGTTTATGGTTATTTCAGTTTTTCTTCCAGTAATTTTATTTCAATGGCAGGCGAGATCTTCTGATATAAGATATTATACACTGCATTGATAATGGGCATATTGACCCGGTATTTCTCATTAATCTCGTGAATACAATTCACCGCATAGGAACCCTCGGCCACCATATTCATTTCGAGCTGTGCCGATTTAATGGAATAGCCTTTCCCTATCATCGTACCAAAGGTTCGATTCCGGCTGAATTGAGAATAGGATGTGACCAGCAAATCGCCCAGGTAAGGTGAACTGTTAATCTTTCGTCTGCTTTTATAAGTTTTATCAAGAAAACGTTTAATTTCCTGATGGGCATTCGAAACCAGCACAGCCTGAAAATTATCACCATATCCTAATCCATGACAAATTCCGGATGCGATGGCTACAATATTTTTAAGCACTGCCGCATACTCAGTGCCGTAAATATCGGTTGAGATCTTTGTTTTAACATAATGACAGCTGATAAGGTCAGCAATATAGCGGGCATCTTTTTTATTTTTGGAGGATATGGTGAGGTACGACAGACGCTCCAGCGCAATTTCTTCAGAATGGCAGGGGCCGGTTATTATGGCCACCGAACCAAAAGGAACATCGTAAACCCGGTTGAAATACTCTGCAATGGTCAGATTATGTTTTGGAATGATTCCTTTAATAGCAGACACAATGAATTTCTTAGCAAACCGGCCTTTGTAAGGTTCCAGCGAATTTTCCAGGAAAGGGGCGGGGATGGCCATAACAAGTACGTCGGAATCTTCAATAATCGTATCGATTGTATCGTAGAAAGTAATTTTTTCGGTTTCAAATATTACCGATGTCAGGTATTTTGGATTATGTCTGAACTGCTTAATAAACTTTATATCATCCGCATTCCTTAGAAACCAATTCAGGTGGTTTACATTATTCAGCAGTAACTTCACAAGCGCTGTAGCCCAACTCCCTCCTCCGATAACTGCAATACGTTTTTCAGAACTCATTACATTTGAATTATAAACACTGCAAAGTTAATATTCTATCTAACATCAGGTGAAGAAATATAATTGCTGTGCGCGCTAAATCTCATCGGTCAACTAACTCCCCGGCATGAATTTTCTGTCCACATTCATATAATATTCAAGCGACTTATCGGGTTGTTCATAACTGCCGGGAATAGCCATGCCGGAGAAGGTCTGGAAATAAAGCAAACAGGCATTTCTCCATTCAATAGCGTCCCTTAGCTGGATCGTCAGGAGCGATTTTACATGGGTATATCGCTCTTCATCGATCAGTCCTTTTAGCGATTCCCACTTTTTCTGCATATCGCGGACCTGGTCGACACCGAGGTAATACTTATAGCATAATTCTTCCCAAAGGGTTCTTCCCGATTTCATCCTATAATTCCAGGGCACATGGTGGAACCAGAGCAGATATTCCTCGGGACAGGTTTCTAATGAATTAAACATGTCTCTTACAGGAGGGAAATACTGCTCTACTGCGTTACTGCCCTTATCGGTGCGGTCGAAGCCTATACCTTTTTCATCGGCCCGGTTGTAATATACCGAGGTCCAGTCGGCACGAGGTTTATCTTTTATCCATGGGCCGGGCCCGTAGTGATGATGCCATGCCATCTGGTGATGCAGTCCCAGGGGGGTCATATAGTTCACTCCGGCTTCGCGTGAGAGCATCATAATCGAGCGTATTGACGCAACAACTTGCGGATTGCCGGAATATGTCATACGTATCCACTCATCGGCAATTTCTTCGGAACTCAATTCAGGGTCCCAGGCCAGCCGGCCCAGGCAATACCAGTTCGACTGGGCTATCGGATGCCCGCACCAGTTACGGTCGTTGCCGATATTTGCAACACCTGCCATGGCCGTAAGTTTTTGATTGTACAGGGTTCCGTCAATAACTTTTGATACATACGATCCTTTTCCTTTTGCATAGGTATCGGCAGTAAGACACTCCCTGTACAGAGGAGCGAGATATGTCAGACTTATCCCCTGTCCAAGGTATTCCTGCGTTACCTGGAATTCCATCATCAGGGGTGTGTGTTCCATAGCGCCAAACAAAGGGTGAAAGGGTTCACGGGGTTGAAAATCGATAGCCCCGTTCTTTACCTGTATAATAACATTTTCCCTGAATTTACCATCCAGCGGCTTGAATTCGTTATAGGCCTGCTTGGCCCTGTCTTCCGGTTCTTCATTCGAATATACAAAAGCCCTCCACATAACTATCCCATGAAAGGGTTCAAGCGCAGCGGCCAGCAGGTTGGCACCGTCGGCATGGGAACGGCCGTAATTTTGGGGGCCGGGTTGGCCTTCGGAGTTGGCTTTTACCAGGAAACCGCCAAAGTCAGGAATGTATGAGTAGATCTCTTTCACTTTTTCTGCCCACCATGTAATAACCTCCTCATCAAGCGGATCGGCCGTTTTGAGTCCTCCTATCTCAACAGGGGCACTGAACCGTGCAGTAAGGTAAACTTTCAACCCATAGGGACGAAATACATTGGCCAATGCGGCGACCTTTTCCAGGTATTCGGGAGTAAGTATAAGTGCATTGGCATTCACGTTGGTGAGCACAGTCCCGTTGATCCCGATGGAAGCATTGGCACGTGCATAATCAGTATATCGCGGATTCAGGTAATCGGGAAGTGTATGCCATTCCCATAGGGAGAATCCTGCAAATCCCCGTTCAACAGTGCGGTTAAGATTATCCCAATGGTTCAGCAGGCGATGGCGAATTGTTGGAACGCTGGTAATATTGATATTCTCGATCGATTTCCCCGTCTGGAGCATTTTTAGGAAACCAAATGTGCCATACAAAACCCCTATATCCGTATTTCCGGTGATGATGATCGCCTTATTGTTCTTTAACTGGGCAGTGAAGATCAGGTAACCTTCATCGCCTAATGAGCCGAGTTTATTTTCAATTTCAAGGGTTCGTATCATGGCAGAACGCTGGGGCGTTCCGACTATCAGTATATCGCCTTTCAGGGGTTTATCGGCAAAAGCAATCTCTTTATCCAGCAAACCATTAAGTCCTTTTGCTAATTCGTACCGTACTGCCTTCATGGTTTCCGAAGAACCTTCGACAATCACCTGGCTTACAGCATTTCTGTACTGCTCTCGCATTACATTGTCTGATATCTTCACATAACGAAGCCATAACTCATAACCATCTTCTGCAAATGATGAAACAGACACCACAGAGTACAACAATATTCCGGATATTATAAAATATATCTTTTTCATGGTCAGGGATTATTAACATCCATCAATTTAAATTTAGGAATTTATTAGAAATTATTTAATAAAGAAACCTGAGAAGCTGATATTTATTGGTGATTTGTGTAACCCGTCCGATTCATATACGTATCCTAATCGTACTTTGCTGATAACTTGATCAAACCTGTTATAAAAAATACAAATAAATGGCTTAACTTTTAAACCAACTTAATACTAAATCAACTTAAATCAGTTACCACTATATGAGAAAAAAAATCTACCAACACCAACATGTACTGAACAGGTACTACAAAAAGTTTTGTAACCTGCAAAAGCGCATCAGGCTATTGATGCAAAATGGCGAATTCTTCCATTTGCCAATTGACATCAGGAACCGTCTGATCCGCCGGTTAAAACTTCTTTATGAACGTATCCAACGTTTGTCCAACAACCAGAAATTGCGCTGGGCTGGCGCTGTACTGGCTCTTATCCTGAGCGCTTCGGTAACAAAGGCTCAGTTTAACGATACAGTAAGCCTTTCGGGGTTCAGGGCGCCGGTTTATGCTGCGCAATGTTTTGCCGATGTTGATGGCGACGGTGACCAGGATATTGTTATCGGCAACGACTATGGAAATATAAGTTACGTTTATAATAACGAAGGCGAGTATTCCTATGCTAACGATAATCCTTTCGTCTCCATTGATGCAGGCAATAATGCTACTCCGACCATGACTGACTTCGATGACGATGGAGACCTTGATCTGATAATCGGAAATAACACAGGGACCTTTTCCTATTTCCAGAATGACGAGGGTGCATACACGGAACTAACAGGTCTTGATAACCCTTTTAATGGCCTGGATGTAGGTTCAAAATCCGATCCCCTCCTGTGCGATCTCGATGGTGACAATGACTGGGACCTGATATCAGGGGAATATTGGGGATCAATCCTATATTATGAAAACGACGGAGGTACCTATACACAATTGGTCGGTGTCGATAATCCTTTTAATGATGTTTGGGTAGGCTACTATTCTTCCCCTGACCTTGCCGATGTCGACGACGACGGCGATCTTGATCTTGTGGTGGGCGACTGGTATGGCTTTGTATACTATTACCAGAACGCTGCCAACGTTTTCACCGAGCAGACAGGTGACAACAATCCGTTTAGTGATATTCTAAAGGGATATTGTGCTGCTCCGGCATTCATTGATGCTGACCATGACGGTGACCTTGATCTGACATTAGGAGACCAGGAAAGCTATCATTTTTACTACTTCCGTAACGATAACGATGTATTTACCGAGAAAAGAGGACAGCCTAATCCCTTTGAGGGAATTATGAGCGACTATATTCCCGGAATTCTTTCTCCTGCTTTCTCAGACGTTGATAATGACGGCGACCTCGATATTTTGGCAGGCGATGTCAATGGGCACATATTTTTTGAATATACTGCAGAAGGCTTTGTGCCCATGTATGGTGACGATGATCCGTTTGACGGGCTGTCCGGTCAACTTCTGAAACCTGTATTCATGGATATGGATAAAGACGGCGATGAGGACCTTGTGGTAGGTGATTATTCCGGAGTATTAAGGTATTTTACAAAGGAAGATGCAGCAGAATTTTACGAAATGTTTGGCGATGATAACCCATTCAATGGTATTGATGTGGGGCATATAGCAGCTCCTGCACTGACCGATTTTGACGAAGACGGGGATATTGATCTGTTCGTGGGTTGTGAAACCGATCCGGGAGGAGAATATATCATTGCCTATTACAGAAATGTATCGGGTAATTACATAGAACAGACCGGTACCAATAATCCCTTTGATAACATCTTTGGCGCTGATCCCGGACAAGGCTTAAATCCGGTTTTCCACGACGTTGATCGCGATGGCGACGAGGATATGTTCATAGGCCTTAAAACAACGGGAATTATTGAATACGCATGGAATAATAATGGTACTTATGCCATAACCGATTCACGCAATCCTTTCCTCGATATACCTATAGGACTTGGTGCTGCAGCAACTTTTGCCGATGTCGATGAGGATGGCGATAAGGATTTTTATGCCGGAGGTTTCAGAGGCGATGGCGGTGTGCTTTATATGGCAGAAAGTACCCAGGGTCCGCCTGAAAGTATTCCTGTTATCGCCCCGGAAAGCAATATTTCGATTTATGCTCAGCATAAAACAATCGTTGTTAATTCAGGCGATCAGTTACTCAGCGGCATCGAAGTATATAACCTGGCGGGAATTATGATCTACAGCAACGAACCAAATGTCACAGGCTTGTATGAATTGCCCATGTCGGATGTTCAATCGGGATTATATCTTGTAAGGGTATACAGTAACGATGAGTACACTACGAATAAAGTGTTTTTAAGATAATACCATACATGATTGCGAAATGTAAGAGGTTTGCTTTTCGGGGCAAACCTCTTTCTTTTGACGTAAACTCAATACAAGAACCTGATTGTTTTAATGAATTATAGCTCTTTATTGAATAGACATAATGGAATGTTGGAATAATGGAATATTGATGAATGGTTAACTATGCCAATAATGGATTAATTGAATTAGTTGAGTATTTGATGAGGTGCCTGTCCGATGTAGCTCTAAGACCGAAATCGGAAGGAGTTGAGTTGTAATAACTGTTAGCTTAAAGCCGTGAGCCCTGGCCTGATGAATTCCTCTGTGTAACTTCTTGTAAACTCCGTGTAATCATTTAGATTTACATAGTATTTAACAATAATTGTTTAAAGTTCTTTGAAATAAT
>CAZWIU010000144.1:0-7959 GCA_964634105.1 uncultured Bacteroidales bacterium
TTTTATACTTCTGCCACTTTCCAGGTAATTACCCTTGAAGAGGGGGACAAAAGGGGTGTGTTGTTTTATTAATTATATATTGTTTCATGCCACCATTGCGGATAATCATAAAATATTTTTTAAAATTTCAAAACCGATGAATTTAAAGAGAATAAGGATATATCGCCAACTGCGGGGCTCAAACTTTCGCATGTGACTTTTTCTGCAGATAATTAGCCTCTGACCAGGCTAAAGGAAAGTACCGTAGGTACTAAATATTTGTAGAAGAGGCAATTATAATTAGCTTAAAAGTGCCGTAGGTACGAAATATAAAAAACATTGAATTTGACCGGACAATAGTGGTTTATTTTGAAATGGATTAATGATATTTTAAATTGCATCGTATTTATAAAGTGGATATTATTTTGAAATAACTTCATCAAAATTAGAAAATCATGAAAGAAGAAATTCAAAAACATCCTACTGCAAGCGCAGTATATGGTTTGGGCTTAATAGGAGCTGCAGTCTATTTTATCTCTACTGCTACCGGCTTCTGGATTGGTGTCCTGGGATTCCTTAAAGCCATTGTATGGCCGGCATTTCTTGTATATGCGGCAATGAAACAGTTAGGGTTATAGATCACCTTTGGCTTTCTGCCCGGTTCTAATTTGTGTACATTATTGATCCTTCTTTTGCTCAGATCATTGATGCCGTATATTCTTCTGATGATCTTTATTAAGTAAATCAGGAAGGAAAAGCATTGTATGCTACTATATAAAATAGTTGATGCGTTTAATCGTATAGAAACTTTTTTATTTACGGGCGTATTAAGGCACACTGCTGATTGAGAAGGTGATGATCATTTCTTTTTATTCTGATGACGCCGACTATTTCTTCTATACTGTGTAAAGGATGATAAAATAATTTATACATACAAACTGATTATGAAGATATGTTTCTTTGGTGTAGGAGGAGTCGGAGGATACTTTGGCGCTCTGGTTACGAATAGATTTAAGCATGAGCACGAAATCTTTTTTATCGCCCGCGGGGCACACTTTGAGTCTATTCGTGCAAATGGCCTCACCCTGAAAATGAACGGGGGCAGTAAAGTGATCAATGTTGTTCCTGGGAGTTGCACCAGCTCAGTGCAAAATATGCCTGTATGCGATATTATAATTCTGTCTGTGAAGGAATATGACCTGGCGAATGCTGTAAAAGAAATAAAAAAAATTACAAATGAGAAAACAATCATTCTCCCACTTCTCAACGGAGTTGATATTTACGAACGTATAAGAGAGCATTTACATAACGGTATTGTGTTGCCATCGTGCGTGTATATCGGGACCCATATAGAATCGCCCGGAGTAATTAATCAGAATGGGGGAGAAGGTAAAATATTCACCGGGAGTGATCCTCGTTTCCCGGATTATTATCCTGAGTTATTACTAAACCTGATGAAAGAATCATCTGCCAGAATCGAATGGATGGGCAATAAAATTAATACATCGATCTGGGCGAAGTTTATTTTTATTGCTGCCTTCGGATTGGTTACCGCAACCTATGATAAAACCCTTGGTGAAATACTCGGCGATGCTGAATTAAGCCGTGAAACGAAAGCAATTATGGACGAAATTGATAGCATTGCCCGGCAGTTAATGATTCCCTTACCTTCTGATATTGTCCAAAGTTCTTTTGAAATAGCCAAGCAGTTTCCTTTTGAAACAAAAACCTCGTTCCAACGCGACGTAGAGTCCAAGGGTGAAATACATGAGGGCGACTTGTTTGGCGGAACCATTTTACGGTATGGCGAAGAGTTGAATATTCCAACTCCTGTTACGAGTAGCGTCTACGCTAAGCTGGCCGGCAGATTTAAATAATCCCTCATAACCTTGCTCAGGCGGGTTTGACTAAATTCTTGTAACGGCCTGATATTCTTTATTTCCTGCAATGTCTGCTATTCTTCAATTATAGCGCTAACCTGCTGCATATGCTTTTCCTTATGGGGAGCATGCGGATGCCAGCCTACTATAAAGATAAGGACAAAGAATCCAATAATGTAAGCAATTATCGTGTGCCAACCCTTTTTAATATATTCCACCGTATTCTTGGCTTCAGGATATAAATTTGAAAGCGCAACGCCTGCTGAAGAGCCAAACCATATCATCGATCCGCCAAAACCGACAGCATACGCTAATACACCCCAGTCATACCCTCCCTGTTCCAGACATAACTTGGTGAGAGGTATATTATCGAATACCGCCGATATAAAACCTAATGCGAATGCTGTCCACTGCGATGCAGGAGGTAATTCATCAACAGGCATTAAAGATGCAATGGTTACTAACGACATCAAAAATATTGTACCCTGCCATGCCTTTTTAAGCTCATGCCAGGGTGTCTTACGGAATGTTGCACCAATGCCAATACCTATCCATACTCCAAGAGCAGGGAAATCAAGGGTGTAATTCGTGATAATAGCACATACCAGGATCATGAATACAATTAATATCTTTCCATAATCAACTTTTATTCCCGGGGCGGGATCTTTTATAATCGGCTGATATCTATGCTGCTGAATGGAGCCTATTACACCAAAGACGGCGATTGCAGCAAAGGAGGCAATGAATGCATGAAGTACATCAAGCGGGTTTACGCCATCGATCCACATAAGTGTTGTAGTGGTATCCCCGACAACGCTTCCTGCTCCGCCTGCATTGCTGGCAGCTATGATCGCAGCCAGGAAACCGATGTGTACCTTCCCTTTAAATACCACCATGGCAATTGTCCCTCCAATCATGGCAGCAGCAATATTATCGAGGAAGGAAGAAAGCACGAAGATGATAAGTAACAGCATAAACCCACCTTTCCAGTCATCTGGCAGAAACCTGGGGAGTATATCCGGAAATTTCGACTCTCTGAAATGTTCCGCTAACACGGCAAATCCAAAGAGCAACCCCATTAAATTCAGGAGAATTCTCCATTCGCCTTCACGGTGCTCATTTCCAATAATATGCTCTAAAATTGAGAAATCAGTGAAAATATATTTGAAGATCAGTACGACTGCCAATCCCGTTAGCGCTACGTACATCGTTTTATGATGAAAGATGGCTACCCCGATAAGGGTCAGTCCAAACAGAATAAATTCAAGCCTGATTCCCATAATCGCCGGAATAGTTCCATCGGCTGCTGAGATACTCTGGCTTACAACAAGTAATAATGCCATCAATAGGACGTTACGGATTTTCATATCACTTGAAATATAAATGTTTTACCTTTTTACCTTTCAGAAAAGTGACAAAAGTATTAAATATTCTTAATAGACAATATGATCGTATTCACTGAAATAAAATATATCCTGTTGAAAGTAATTTGGAATAAGAAATTATTGGCAGAATAGCTTATTTTGTAACCTGATTATTTTGTCGGCCCGATCTGTTTTGTCAGTTAACATTGATCTTTAAAGTAAATTGACTGTGATATGTTGTATGTTGTATTGCTTATTCTTGGTTTTGCATCGCTTATATTCGGTGCTAATGTGCTGGTCGATAATGCATCTTCGCTGGCAAAACGGCTGAATATTCCCAATATCGTAATCGGCTTAACCATCGTGGCTTTCGGAACATCGGCTCCTGAACTCACAGTAAATGCGGTTGCATCATTTAAGCATAATTCCGACCTGGTGTTGGGGAATATCATTGGCAGCAATATTCTGAACATATTGTTTATTCTTGGTATATCGGCAATTATTTTCCCGTTAACAATCAGAAGAAACACTACCTGGATTGAAATTCCCTTATGCCTGCTTTCGGCATTTGTGATTATTGTTATGGCAAATGATGCCCTGATTGATAAACATGAAACTTCCATCATTAGCAGGATCGACGGGATTCTTCTGATAATGTTCTTTATAATCTTTCTTGCTTATAATATTAACCTTATAAAAAAAGAAAAATATACAGAGGAAATCGTTGTTAAAGACAGATCAGTGCCTCTATCAATACTCCTGATCATTGCCGGGGTCATTTTGCTTATTATCGGAGGAAGATTAATTGTACATGCAGCAATTTCAATTGCTACTACCCTGCATATATCGGAGCGGCTTATAGCCCTTACCATTGTTTCGATCGGTACTTCTTTGCCCGAACTTGCAACTTCGGTTACAGCGGCCATAAAGAGGAATAATGATATTGCCATAGGGAATATTGTCGGTTCAAATATTTTTAATGTATTTCTCATCCTGGGAATTTCCTCGTGCATCTGCCCAATTTCACTGCCACCCATGGCAAACTTTGATATGGTCTTGAATATTATTGCGAGTCTGTTACTATTCCTGTTCATTTTTACCGGGAAAGGACGTAAATTGGAACGATGGGAGGGGATATTGTTTATTTTATTATATCTTTCCTATATACTGTATATCTTCTTTAAATGATCGTACTATGAATAAAATTCTTCTCGGAATATGTCTTTCTCTTTTCTTTATTCAATGCAGGCAGGCAGCTAAAGAAGACTATGCGCCTGCTTCAGTTGATAGAAATATGCTTGCCGATTCTGCTGTTGCCCAACCGGAATTGGCCCAGGAGATTGACCTTAGCACTAAAACACCTGCCGATAAAAAATTTACAAAGACCGGCATACTGAAGTTTAAAGTGAGAAACGTGTTGTATGCATCGGAAAAAATTGAAGACCTGGCAGCAAAATACGATGGGTATATGACATACTCGAACTTGCAGAACCGACAGGAGAACTATAATAGTTCACGGATTAGCAGGGATTCTCTCCTGATAACCAAACAGGTTGTTGTTTATAACGATATGGAGCTTCGGATCCCGAACGAACAACTCGACAGCTTCGTCAGGGAACTGAATCCATTGGTTGTATTCTTTGATTACCGGATCATTAAACTGAACGACGTAACTCTCCAGTTCAAAGCAAATCAGAAAAGAACCGACAGGCTTCAAAACTTTGAACAGCGACAGGTACGCCACATCGATTCAAGAAATGCCAAGTTGAAGGAGACATCCTCGGCAGAAGACCAGTTGCTCGCCCGTCAATACCAGGCCGATGATTTGAAAATCAGAGCAATGGAGCTGGAAGACCAGGTTAAGTACTGTAATCTTGCAATAGAGATATACCAGAAGCCTGTTATTTTAAAGGAAGTGATTGCCGATTTTAACTATGTTTCCGATGTCAAACCCGGATTCTTTATCAGAATTATTGATTCCATAGTACAGGGATGGACTATCCTGGAAGAAGTAATTATTTTCCTGTTTAAAATATGGGGTGTTATTCTTCTCATTGCTGTCATCATTGTTGGAGTAAGATACTTTATGAAATGGTATCGTAAGGCAAAGAAATAGAATTGTTAACCAACTTAATAATTGTTAAGGAATGCAGAATAAAATGCGTGCAGATACGCTGATAAAATCTCTTAGGCCCTCTCTTCACGAAGGAACATACGTTTTTTGTTTAGTGAATGAAATACCTGATACCGTTTTAAAAAATGTAGTTTGTTTTTTCAGAGAAAATGAAGGAATTACATTAATTATGAAGAAAGAACATGCCGATGAGGCCCAACTTACATATACATTCCCGGCAGCCTGGATTACACTTACTGTTCATACTTCTCTGAATACTGTCGGACTAACGGCCGCTTTTTCGAAAGCGCTGGCTGAAAAGGGAATAAGCAGCAATGTTGTTGCAGGTTATTATCACGACCATATTTTTGTGCCGATAGATAAAGCACAGGAAGCTATGATGGTGCTCAACAGACTTTCAGGTTCGGTATAGGTATAAATTTTTGTTGCTTTTCTGCCTTGAGGACAAGTGCATCTGGAAAACTCTATTCTTTTTCATACCGGTAATGGCCAATAATCTCAAACTCAAACAGGCAATCGGCCAGAACCTGCCCTTCTCCAATATTATGTACGATCTGGTAGCGTTTGCCATCATCCGACTTTACAGCCACCACCAACCCGATATGGGTAATGCCGCCTCCAAGATCCCAGCAAACAATATCACCGGGAACATAATCAGTAGCATTAGGTGTGATGGGCTTGATCTTACCTTTTCTTGAGAAGAAAGTCATAAGATTTGGTACCCGGCGATGATCAATATTGGTGTCAGGCTTCTTTAAACCCCACTTCTGCGGGTATTCCCGGAAGCTGCCAACCATATCTTCATGGACTTCTTTCTGTAAATCGATCCCTACTTTCCGGTAAGCACGAATAATTACATCGGTACATACTCCTTTATCGGCAGGGATATCTCCATTTGGATAATCAATTACAAAATACCGAGGATCGTAAGTCACAACCTGTTTTGTCAGTTCCAGCGCTGCATCTGAAAGCTGCAGATAAAAGTCCGGCTGACAATAGGAATGACTTAAAATCAGAAGGGCTATGCATAACATGAAATATTTCATAGTGATGAAAACGAATTCATTGTACTTCCTGCCAAGTTACAATTTTTCTGCAAGATTAAATAAAAAGCCCCGCCGGTAGTGACGGGGCCAGATTCTATTTTGTGCTCAATCATATTAATCCTTCTCAGATTTTATATCATCATCCGGAGTGCATCTATGGTTCCAATACCTGGGATTACATCTTCTTTTCCATTCTTCTTTAAACTTTTCTTTCTCTTCGGGTGTCATGGAAGCCAGTTTCGCTTCAAACTTATGTTTCCAATAATGATGATAGTCCCTACGCCAGGGATCATAGTGCCAACTATTGAAGCGATGATTATGAAAAAAGATTTTAAATAGTACCAATATTCCAACTGTCTGCCAGAATGTTAACACAGGCCCGTTAAAAAGTGGCGGGATCAATGCATTCCATAACAGCATTACCACATACCCGAGAAGAAAAATCACCAACCCTGCCAATACCAGGAACAGGGGAACTTTATAAAACCATTTGTACCACATATCTGTATGTTTTAATTTATATTTATTTAATCATCTATTCGTTAAAAAATTCATTATATAAATCCTGAAGCCTTTCCCGTAAATAAAGGACTGCATAACGTTTTCTCGATATCAGGGTATTAACCGGAACCCCCGTCATTGCAGCAATTTCTTTGAAATTCATATCCTCCAGTTCATGCATGACAAATACGCTGCTCTGCTCTTCGGGCAATTCTTCAAGAACTTCAGTAAGTAGAGGCCAGATGGTTGAGCGCAGGTAAAGAGTATCCGGGTTTTCAGTCGGATCGAAAAGGATATCTTCCAGGCGCAGGGGAAGATCATCTTCCATTGTTTCGTCCGCTCGGTTTTCATTTATAGCTTCAAGTGATAACGGCCTGTTCTTACGATACCAGTCGATAATTTTATTTGAGGCTGCCTTGTATAGCCATGCGGCGGCTTTGTCTATAACATCAAGCTGAGTAGCATTCGTAAACTGATATAGTACATCCTGCAGTATGTCTTCAGCATCTGCACGATTGCTTATTCTTCGTCGTATATAGTTTAGTAACCTGTTACGTTCCTTTTGTATGGTCTCCTGAACGGTCTTGTTTCTTGCCTGAATACTCATCGGATTTAAAGTAAGCGCTTGTTCCATCTCACGGTCATTCTATTCTTTTAGACGAATGAGAGGGTGAGATATTTTAAGAGGCTATCTGAATGTTATGAATTCATAGTAACTTCGAGCCTTTGCGGCAGAAAAATAGTTGGCCACAAAGGCACCATCCCGAATGATTCGGGACACAAAGGTTTCACCAAGCTTATTAGAACTTTGAAAGAATGTGATTCTTAATTTTAAATATTAAATGTAAATAGTTGATAATTTGCACAATATAATAATTTTAAACAGTCTCTAAAAATAGTTGGAGACTGTATATTCATTAAATTTAATCACTACTGTCCGTTAAAATATTTTATAAAATTTTATAACCGATGAATTTAAAGAGAATAAGGATATATCGCAACCTGCGGGGCTCAAACTTTCGCATGTGACTTTTTCTACAGATAATTAGCCTCTG
>CAZWIU010000145.1:0-7929 GCA_964634105.1 uncultured Bacteroidales bacterium
GTATCGGAATACAACCTGCAACCTTCGGAATACAACCTGCAACCTTCAGAATACTGCGTGCAACTTTCACTACGCAAGGTGTAAAGTATCGGAATACAACCTGCAACCTTCGGAATACAACCTGCAACCTTCGGAATACAACCTGCAACCTTCAGAATACTTTGTTCAACTTACGGAATACAATGTGCAAGTTGCGGAATACATTGTGCAAGTTGCGGAATACATTGTGCAAGTTGCGGAATACCGTAAAAATCTTAAAGAAAGGTAGCTTTATATTGCGAAAATCGAAAAAAACGACCGGGCTGGTTGCAATTTTCGCAAAATAATCATTTAAAAACCGAGCAAATTAAAAAGCTATCGTTCATTCTTCCATTCTCCTTTGCTCTTCGGACTCCGGGGTACTCATTCATTATTCATAAATCCCTGTTCTTTCAAAACGCTGAGGAGATGTTTTGAGAAGGCAATATTATCCTTTTTGGTATATCGTTTATCGGTGAATATTTGCGCCAGCGTTTCCTTAGCATTTTCCTTCAGCAATTGAGCGGTTAGTTCCAATGATTCTTTTTCGCGATAAATGGCATCAATTTGCTCCGGTGAATAATCATGGTATTTTTCTCTGTGAACTACTCCATGCAGGGGCAGGCGGTCGGTTAAACCGGGTGCTTCGGCCGGATAACCAACCACCAGGGTTGTAACAGGGACTACAAACCGGGGAAGGTTAAGGATTGAAATAATGCTGCCTGCCATGTAGGTGGTGGTACCCAGGTAACATATTCCAAGACCCAGGGATTCGGCAGCCAGGGCTACATTTTGTGAAACAAGCAGAGCATCGATGGCAGCAGTAAAAAACGACAGGAAATTATCGTAGCCTGGTTCTGCTTTCCGTTGGTGGCACCAGCGATTGAACCTGTTAAAGTCGGCACAAAACGTGATAACAACGGGAGCCTGCTTAACCATATCCTGTTTAAAGTGTGCCTGCCACAGCAACTCTTTTAACTGCGGATCGGTAGTTACGACCATACTGTATACCTGCATATTCCCTGTTGTTGATGCCCTGGAGCCCGCCTCCAGTATTTGTTCCAGGACTTGCTCATCCACCGGCTTATTCAAATATTTCCGGATACTCCTATGTTGATTAATGAATTCAAGCATGGGTTTAAAATTTTAAGTGTGTAAATCTACGTACTTTCGGAATAAATAATTCAAGATCAGGTCAGGTTAAAAACAGACGCCATTTCGAATAAATAAGTGTTATGAAGTAGTATTCATCAGATATTTGAAAATAACATTTCTGCAAAGTGGAATGTTTATAACAGAATAATTCAGGCGAATGCAACCCGACGCAGATTAATCCCGTATATATTTTCATATTTTCAGGAGAAATAGTAAATTAGATAGTAAAATTTATTAACATGAAAAGGATGCTGAAATTGTTTGCCGCCCTGGTATTGATGGCCATGCTGTTTGCCGCCTGCAATCATTATGTTTGTCCTGCTTATACAAAAGATGCAGCAAAAGAACAGACCGATACCGAACGTTCTTAAGTAAAGAAGATAAAAATGATGTTATCTTTATCTTGAAAAAAGTTACCAATTCTCAACATATTATGAAACTTAAAGTCGTTTTAATTGCTCTCAGTATCGTGCTCGGGATAATGATTGCATCATGTAAAGCACAAAAACCGTGTCCTGCTTATGGCAAAATAACCATGGAGCAGAGCAATAAAGCTGTCAGCTAGCGAATTTGTCTATCACTTCAGGATAAATCGCCTAGATTTATTACACAGAAAATCTTACATTTGCTGCTATTGTTATGAGAACGGTAGCAGCAATATTATTTTTATCAACTACCATTAATTCATTACTTTTCGCCCAGGGCGAGATTGATAATGAAAAAAAACTTTTTTACCGTAACGAACGTACATTTGGGGGATCACTCACCTCAAATGGCTTCAGCTTTAATTTTCGTTTTGCCAAGAATATTCCTGCAAATTATGCAAAGAAAACGCTATACGAGATAGACCTTGCTAAAATAAAGCACGAGAAAGAGCTTAAAATTACCTTCTCATCATCACAACAAATCGGGAGCAGTTTTGTCTACGGGAAGCTGAATACGTTATTTACATTACGCGGTGGTATTGGTATGCAGAAAGAGATTTTCAGAAAAGAAGATAAAGGAGGAATTTCAATCCGTTACTTTTATACTTTCGGCCCTTCCATTGGTTTGCAGAAACCTGTCTACTATGAAATTATTGTACCCTCAACAGATTCCACCAGCCCTTATCAGTACGAAACTAAAACGGTCAGATTCGAAACCCATATCATCGATCAGATACAGCGGAGAGCTCCTTTCTATGTAGGGCTTGATGAATTGACACTTGTACCGGGAGTTTATGGTAAATTTGGTTTCACCTTTGAGTTCGGCAAATCGGATATAGTGTTTAATGCCATCGAAACAGGAATAGTGCTTGATGCTTTTATAAAAAAGGTCCCGATCATGGCGAACGACCTGAATCATTGGCTATTTCCCGGTTTCTATATTACCTATCGTTTCGGCCGCGTTCTGAATGCGCAGTTTAAGAACCCACCAACCAAACTCGATACAATGCTAACCGACTAAGAAATTGCTCTTGGCATACACAGTAAATTTGCAGGTGAACTTATTCTGGCAGCTCTTTTATATTCAATTCTAAAAAGCACTAAATGACCGTTAAACAGGTTGTTCATTTAGATAATATTTAGTATTTTCGCACTTCGTTTTCAGGATATATTAATATTAATAAGCAATAAATTTTATTTAACCATGGGAAAAATTAAAATTGGTATCAACGGATTTGGCAGAATTGGCCGGTTTGTTTTCAGGGTTGCCACCACGAAGAGTAATATTGAAGTTGTCGGGATTAACGATATTATTGATGTTGATTACATGGCATACATGCTGAAATATGACTCTACACATGGGCCATTTAAAGGAACCGTTGAGGTAAAAGACGGAAAGCTGGTAGTAAATGGCAAAGCAATCCGTGTTACAGCTGAGAAAAATCCGGCAGATCTGAAGTGGGGTGAGATTGGTGCAGAATATGTTGTTGAATCTACAGGGTTATTCCTCACAAAAGAGAAAGCACAGGGACATATTACAGCCGGTGCAAAAAAAGTGATCATGTCGGCACCTTCGAAAGATGATACCCCCATGTTCGTTATGGGAGTTAATCATAAGGCATATAAAAACGACATGCAGTTTATATCGAATGCATCCTGTACAACTAATTGTCTTGCTCCTATTGCTAAAGTACTTAACGATAACTTTGGTATTGCTGAAGGTTTGATGACCACAGTGCATGCAACCACTGCAACACAGAAGACCGTTGATGGCCCTTCGATGAAAGACTGGAGAGGCGGACGCGGTGCAGGCCAGAATATTATTCCTTCTTCAACCGGAGCTGCAAAAGCTGTCGGTAAAGTTATTCCGGCGCTGAACGGCAAACTTACCGGTATGGCATTCCGGGTTCCAACTCCCGATGTATCTGTTGTCGACCTGACTTGCCGCCTTGAGAAACCAACCACGTACGAAGAAATCTGCAAAGCCATGAAGAAAGCTTCGGAAGGTGAGCTCAAAGGTATTTTAGGCTATACAGAAGACCAGGTAGTATCAAACGATTTTCTTGGCGATCCCCGTACATCGATATTCGATGCCGGAGCAGGGATTATGCTTTCTCCAACCTTCGTAAAAGTGGTTTCCTGGTACGATAACGAAATGGGTTATTCAACCAAAGTAGTTGAATTTATTGAATATATGGATTCGGTGAAATAATCCCAGATTACAATAAAAAAGCTGCAGAAATGCAGCTTTTTTTTTGAGAATATTCAGAAAAAAAATTATAGTACTTAATCAAATATATTCGATCAGGTTAAACGGAATTTTCACTGAAGTTTTATAATGTTCACCCAGACTGAGTATAGCTTCATCGTCTTCCTCATAGTACCAGTTCACCGTAACCTTAAACCCTTTCTGTGCTTCTTCCTTTATTACTTTGAATAATCCAAGCAGATACTTGGAAGATCCGCTGTTCACATATTCAAGATTAAGGTCTATAACGGTGGCAGGTTGTGGAGCTTTAAAATATTCCCTGATCCAGGCAATCAGCTCATCATAAAAATCCCCCGGATTTTCGGGGATTGATCTTCCTTCGATCTTCAGGTGTCCACTCTCGGGATCAAACAGCACAGCCGGTGTGTTCGATTTCCTCTCGATCTCTAGTTTGTCCATGTTCTTAATTGTAACCAATTGTGAGGAGCTATTATTTGCATGATAAATATACGATATTTTACGTAAAACGCAGAAAGGTTATGAACAGGTATGTTAAGAGTAATACTAATCATTGAACAATATATCCGTTGAGATCGTTTTCACGGGAACATATACTTCAAACATTAGGTGATTAATTATTAACTTGCACCGCCGTCAGATAAGTCATTTAATATTTAAATAAAACTATTTATGATGTTGGATTTAGAGTTGATTAAAAAAGTATATTCAGAGTATCTGCAAAAAGTTCATGAAGCAAGGAAAATAATAGGGAGGCCCCTGTCATTATCTGAAAAGATACTTTATGCTCACGTATCCTCGCCGATTGCCAAAGCATTTATTCCAGGTGAAGATTATGTGAACTTCGCTCCCGATCGCGTAGCTATGCAGGATGCAACAGCACAGATGGCGCTCCTTCAATTTATGCAGGCAGGCAGGCAACATGTTGCAGTACCTTCAAGTGTGCACTGCGATCATCTTATCCTCGCAAAATCCGGTGCTGAAAAAGATGTTCAATCAGCCAGGGAAACAAATAAAGAGGTTTACGATTTCCTTAGCTCAGTCTCGAACAAATATGGTATCGATTTCTGGAAACCCGGAGCCGGAATTATTCATCAGGTTGTACTTGAAAACTATGCTTTCCCAGGCGGGATGATGATTGGTACAGACTCACACACCGTTAATGCCGGGGGGCTTGGTATGATTGCTATTGGTGTGGGCGGAGCAGATGCAGTCGATGTGATGGTAGGAATGCCATGGGAACTAAAATTTCCGAAATTGATTGGTGTGAAACTGACAGGCAGAATGAGTGGCTGGACCTCAGCAAAAGATGTTATTCTGAAAGTAGCAGGAATACTTACCGTTAAGGGAGGAACAGGATATATTGTCGAATATTTTGGTGAAGGTGCAACGTCTATTTCATGTACCGGCAAAGCTACAATCTGTAATATGGGGGCTGAAATCGGGGCAACTACTTCGACCTTTGGTTACGATGAAAAAATGGCTGCATACCTGCGCGTGACAGGCCGGGATGAAGTTGCAAGGCTGGCCGATGCAATTGCTATTGACCTGACCGGAGATACTGATGTGTATGCTAAGCCTGAAAAATATTTTGACCAGGTAATTGAGATTGACCTTGGTAAACTTGAACCTCATATTAACGGGCCCTTTACTCCCGACCGGGCTACTCCTCTTTCAGAATTTGCTAAGGCAGTCAAAGAAAATGGCTGGCCTGAAAAACTCGAAGTCGGGCTAATTGGGTCGTGTACAAATTCATCGTATGAAGATCTGACCCGGTCGGCCTCGCTCGCAGAACAGGCTATCAGGAAAAATTTAACAGTAAAATCGGAATTTATTGTAACCCCGGGATCAGAACAGGTGCGTTATACAGCCGAACGCGACGGTTTGCTGGAGAAATTTGAAAAGATAGGCGGCGTGATCATGGCAAATGCATGCGGCCCCTGCATTGGGCAATGGGCCCGTCATGGCGCTGAAAAAAAGGAGAAAAATTCGATTATGACCTCCTTTAACAGGAATTTTGCCAAACGAAACGACGGCAATCCAAATACACATGCTTTTGTTGCTTCCCCCGAGATCACTACGGCATTTGCCATTGCAGGCGACCTTACTTTTAACCCGGTGACCGATACTCTTGTGAATGAGAAAGGTGAGAAGGTAAAACTTGATGAGCCAAAAGGCACTGAGATGCCCGGGAAAGGTTTCGGGGTGCAAGATACCGGTTACCAGGCTCCTGCCAGGGACGGAAGCTCTGTAAAGGTGATTGTCAATCCTGGTTCCGACCGTTTACAATTGCTTACTCCGTTTCAACCATGGAATGGAAAAGATTTTGTCAATCTCAGGTTACTGATTAAAGCAAAAGGAAAATGTACCACCGATCATATTTCTATGGCAGGCCCCTGGCTAAAGTACAGGGGGCATCTCGATAATATTTCTAACAACCTGCTTATTGGAGCTATCAATGCCTTTAACAACAAAACAAACAGCGTAAAGAATTTTGTAACGGGTGACTATTTAGAAGTACCTGTTTCAGCAAGAATATACAAGGAGAAAGAAATCGGAACACTGGTTGTTGGCGATGAGAACTATGGCGAAGGCTCATCGCGTGAACATGCTGCTATGGAACCCCGTCACCTGGGCGTGAAAGCGGTGCTTGTACGTTCTTTTGCCCGGATCCACGAAACCAACCTGAAGAAGCAAGGTTTGCTCGCTCTTACTTTTTTGCATAAGAACGATTATGATAACATCAGGGAAGACGATACCATTGATATTACAGGGCTTGAAAACTTCAGAGCCGGTAAAAACCTGGTTGTGGTTCTTCACCATTCGGATGGCACAACAGAAAAATTTGAAGTGTGCCATACCTATAACGAAAACCAGATTGAGTGGTTCCGTGCCGGATCAGCATTAAATATGATCAGGAAAAACATCGGTTGAGTCAGGTCATCTTTTGTTTAGTGTGACTTGGAAATTGATAGATATGGTGTTATTGAAAAACAGATAATTCCCGAAGACAGAAAGCAATAAATCCATCCTGATGCGTCAAGCTAAAAGTCTGATCGTTCTATGCGGGCCAACGGGGATAGGTAAAACCCAGGTTGCCATTGAACTGGCCAAATACCTGGGCTGCGATATAATTTCAGCGGATTCACGGCAGCTTTTCAGGGAGATGCATATTGGCACTGCTGTTCCTTCCAACGAAGAACTAAGCGCTGTACCACATCATTTCGTCCGTTCTCATTCTATCCATCAGTACTATAATGCAAGCATGTTTGAGCAGGAAGTGCTGGAATTTCTTGACCGGTATTTTTCAAAAAATAATATAATCATTATGGCAGGCGGTTCTGGTCTGTACATCGATGCAGTGTGCAGAGGAATCGACGATCTGCCGACAATCGATAGGAATATCCGCGATCAATGGGCTGCTGTATTTAACGAGAAAGGGATTGAATTTCTTCACCAGAAATTATATGAAATTGACCCGGAGTATTTCGACGTGGTAGACCGGAACAATCCAAAGCGCCTCCTGAAAGCTATTGAGGTCTATGAAATGACCGGCAGACGTTATTCCTCCTTTCTGAAAAATGAGCCAAAAAAACGTCCCTTTACTATTCTAAAATTGGGGTTGGATATTAAACGAAGTCAGCTGTATCTCCAGATTAACCAGCGTGTCGACAGGATGATCCGGGAAGGTCTGGTGGATGAAGCAAAAGCATTGTATCCATATATAAACCTAACTCCGCTTAATACGGTTGGTTATAAAGAATTATTTGCTTATTTCGATGGGCTGATAACCCTCGAAGAAGCGATCATTAAAATCAAGGATCATACGCGGGCTTATGCACGCCGGCAGCTCACCTGGTTCAAAAGGGATAAGGAAATAAAATGGTTTGAACCAAGTGATATAGAGTTGATGATACACTACATAGAGAATCGAATCGTAGATAAGAAGCCATAGTAATTTCCAGGAAATGATTTGTAGAGACAGCTGGTATAAAAATTCCAAATTCTAAATCCGAGAGTGTCTGAATATTGATTAATTGTTGCATTGGTAATTAGTTGACCCTTAAATTTGGAATAAAGCATTGTATATTAATAATTTATGTT
>CAZWIU010000146.1:0-7927 GCA_964634105.1 uncultured Bacteroidales bacterium
AAATTTAATTTTTGCTAATAATTTATGCTGAGAAAATCAGCAAACCCTAATTATACGTTCTGCACCGCCTCCATAGAAGCCATCATGAGTAATCAGATTGTAGATAAAATGGGTAGTATAGTTAAATTTATTAATGACTGGTAAATATGAAATTGTCCCGGCAATGATAAAAGAAATACTGAAAAAAAAGAATGATTTGAACTTCTTCAGCATGAAAAGCGGAATAAAAATAAGAGCAATAAAATGGATCTTGGTAATGAAAGCAATTCCAAAAAGTATACCAGTGCATACAGCAAATTTCTTTTCTGTGAAATATTCGTCATATAGTAGCTGAATACATAGTCCTGCAAGTATGAGAACATACAATGGGAGTATGCGGTTTGTACTGAAAGAAGCATAGAAACTAACCAGGTATAAATTGATAAAGAGTGAGCTCTGAATTATTAATACACCAAAATAGCTATTAGTTGCTTTCAGGCTGATTTTGCCCAGCCAGAATAGAATTCCTGCTGTAATCAGGGCAATAAAAAATGATGCCCATGCAAGATAGGTCTCGGGATTCTTTATTACATCATCAATAATATCTCCCTGACCGGCAAATAAATGAGTAATACGGATGAAAATACCGCTCAGCAGTTGAAAAGGAGTTCCGGGATGCTGAACATGCCCTATTCGATCAAAATCAAGAATGGCGCAATTCAGACCATTTAATAGGTATGCTTAATCAGGATCGATCCTTGTCAGGTAAAAGGGACCTTCAACGTGCACTCTGAAAAGATACCAGGCTAGATAAGTAAAAGGAACTATACTGAGATATAGAATAATAGAATATTGTTTCCTAATGGTTCCGATCATAGTAAAGTGATTAAACCGTAAATTTAATTTTCCTCGCCGCAAATAAACTCATCTTTAGCAGCAGCCAACCATGTTTAAAACGGCTGATTTGAGTGGATCCATATTCCCGATCGCGGTAACGGACTATGATTTCGCTAATTTTGAGGTTTAATTTGGCAGCGCCAAATAGTAAATCGAAATCACCAAATGGATCGAAATCGCCAAAATACTTGCGGTTCTTTGCAATAAGTTCATAATCTTTTTTAAAGAGAACTTTAGTGCCGCAAAGGGTATCTTTAAGCCTTTGCCCAAGAAGATAGGTAAAAAGCCATCCGAAGAATTTATTGCCCATGTAGTTTAACAGGCGCATGGCTTGTTTTTCCATAGGATACACCAGGCGGCAACCATTTATAAATTCTCCATGATTTTCTGCCAGGGCGGAATAAAATTTCGGCATATCTTCAGGGGGAGTTGTCAAATCGGCATCCATTATCATCAGTATTTCTCCGGAGGCAGAATTAAACGCCTCGCGAACAGCATTTCCCTTACCCTTACCGGTTTGTTTCATTATCTTGATATCTTTATGAGGATAAGCATTTTTAACGCGGAGTATTTCCTCGTATGTATTGTCAGACGAGTTACCTTCAATAAAGATGAATTCCTGGTGTGCACCAAATTCAGGGGTACGTTTTATAGCATTTTCTATATTTCCCATCTCATTTCTGGCTGGAATAACAATTGAAACGGAAAAATCCTGTTTGAGATTGATGTCAGGCCGGGCTGTTATCAACTGGATAAGGTTCATCCGGTTTATTCCGGGCAGATTGGCCAGAAATCCATTAACTATGGCATTAAATACAGGAATATATTTAGGGAATAATAATTTTCTGTCAATTCTGACCAATTGAAAATCTTCAAGTTCGAGCAGATTTCTAATATCTCCTGTTGTTAGCCAATTCTGAAGGGGTTGTCTGGCTTTTAATCCGATTGACTGAACGAAACGCAGAACAGGCTCCCAGATATAGTTATAATTTGAGATTATAATTTTGGTGCGGGGGTGACACAATTTTTGTATGTTATGCAAAACAGATTGAATATCCCAAAGAGAAGACAGCAGGTCGGAGAGAATTATATAATCAAATCGTTCGGATGAACAATATTCTGTAACATCAGCATGAACAAAATGTAAATGAGGGAATTGATTTTTAGCAATAGCAAGCATTCCTTCTGAGAAATCAACTCCAACACCTACTGAAGGTTTCACTGCATTCAGAAGTTCCCCGGTTCCGCATCCTAATTCCAACACTTTCGATCCTTCAGGGACAATAAAGCGGTAATGTTTTTCCAGAACTTTATGATAGAACCGATTCTTTTTTTTCCATAGTAATCTGGTAGAAGCTAGTTTTTCAAAATAGGTATAATGAACATCTTTCCTTGTCATTTTTTTTTGTTGTCCTCATTAAAGTGGGCATAAAAATACAGTCTTTTTTATATTTATTCCGGATCGAGCTTTAGAAATTGAAAATAAATCCAGCTTAAGAACAGTAAACCATTCTTTGATATTCCAGTTTGGGTGGATCTTGATTTTCGGAAAATAAAGTTCAGGAATTCGTCTGATTTGCATACATCAAGATATACTATTGTGCAATTCGGATTTATTTGTTTCTTTGTGCAAATTCAAATTTCATGTTCAGGTATAAAAGCGAATTAAACATTGATTCACCCGAAAGGACAATGTTTCACAGGAAGATCATTCTGGAAAAGAAATTTCTAAAGAAATTATATCTTGAATGGTATTCCGTTTTTCTTGATACAAGAATATCAGTCTCTAAAGGTAAATGTGTCGAACTGGGCTCAGGTGGCGGATTTTTAAAGGATCGAGAGCCCTCTATAATAACCTCTGATGTTCTTCCGCTTCCTCATGTTGATATGACTTTTTCAGCCCTGAAAATGCCATTCGATGATGGAGAATTGAGTGCGCTGTTTATGCTCGATACCTTTCATCATATTCCGGACTCTTTACAATTTCTGAAGGAAGCAAACCGGGTATTAAAAAGCGGTGGCAAAATCATCATGATCGAGCCTGCAAATTCATGGTGGGGGAGGATAATCTATAAAAACTTTCATCATGAACCTTTCGATGAGAAAGGGGGGTGGCAAATTCCTGAATCAGGCCCCATGAGCGGGGCAAACGGGGCATTACCATGGATTGTTTTTGAACGGGATATAGAGCTATTTAATAAAGAATTCCCTGAACTAAAGATTGAAAGTACAAATTATCATACACCTTTACGGTATCTTCTTAGTGGGGGAGTATCTTATAAATCTTTTTTACCAGGCTTCACTTTTGGTTTTTTCACCTTTATTGACAGGTTATTGAGTTCATTGACAAAGCAACTGTCAATGTTTGTAACGATCTGTATAATCAAATTATAATCGATAAGCGAACAATGATCATCTGAAGGAAGAAAACCTTCAGATGATACAAATCCGGGAATGATCTGATATAGCAAAAGCCATTCGTTAATAAGATCCGGACCGGAAGTTAGTACAGGTTTTCAAAAATAATTGATGAGAACCCTTTTCATGGAAGGATATTGCCTGTAGAATCGCTTTTGAGAGTAAAAATATAAACCTTATTATATCTTCCGAGGGTATCCTTAATAAAAGGTTTAACATAAGGTTCGTTTTCGAGCTCTTCTTTTGATGCAAGGATCATATATTTTGCTCCATGTTGAATTGAACGCGCAATTCCAGCACTGTCCAGGTTTTGGCCAAAACAGGTAGTCCAGCCTGGTTGATTCATTAGGTATAATGTATGATGTGAAGCATCCGGTAAACTGATTACCTTATCAAATCGTGTAATTCCTAGAGATCGTATATAAGGAGTAATTGAATAAAAATCTCTGTACTTTGGATACTCAGTCCACCAACCATTATAACGTGCATTCATTTCCTTGCGTGTAAAATTAACATTAAATATTAACAGGAAGATCAGAAGGCTACTGACGATTATGTTCTTTGAAAATCTTGGGTAATGATTATTGACTAGTTCAGCGAATGTCAATAATGTAAATACAGGAAGAATAAATAGATTTAACATGTAACAATCATGATCTCTGAACAGTGCGAAAAATAAGATGCAATACAAGAGAACCCCGAGAAAAATGATGATGTTTATTGTAATCAGAAATCTGTTTGCTTTTTTAATAAAGATGAGATTAAAAACAAACATAAGTCCGAATATGATTAATGTATAACGATGGAATATATGATTTAGCCATAACATCCGGATATGTTCCCATGTATGTGAAATATCACCTGGCGATAATTGCCAATATGGGTAAATTTTTGTAGTGGAGAAATAGTTACACTGATTTTTAATGTTATAATTTCTTGCATATAATACCCAGGCTCCAACAATAAAAAAAATCAACAGGAAGGGGAGAATTTGTAAGATAGGTTTTCGGAATAGATTGCTTCCTGTCTTAAATTTCATCTTAAATAGTTCGAGAAAATAGATTCCCAGCAAAGCCAGAACACTAATCCCTGCAAATATTTTCATCGAAGTGCCTAGTAAGAAAAAAAGCATGGAAATTATAAAATCCCGCATCCTGCCTTGTTGATAATAGCTGATAAAATAATTCCATCCGGCCAGGGCAAATGCAAAGGCAGCACAATCAGTTAAAAAATTATTTCCATAGTACACCAGGATAGTTGAAGCAAAAAATAAAAGACTTAATGTAACGCTCCAGATAAAATTTATCTTCAGTTTTTCCATTAACCTGAAAAGTGAAAACAAGCCAAAAAAGTAAATCAATGTATTTATTAAGCGATAGATGAATTCATGCACACCAAAGATCTTATATAATATAGCAATTGAATAATACATCAATGGTATTTCACTTGTTGCTGCTTCGTTTGTGGTATAGCCATTTGATATAAGGGCATGAACTTCCGGATGAAAAAACTTCATGCCATTTTGATAATAGTTTAATGTTATTGATGTGCAGTCAGATTGCCTCCATTTATGAACAGACTGTGGTTTAAAAAAGACAATAGAATAATAATCATAAAAAAAAGCAATAACCAACAAAAGGATTAGAAATATTACTCGTTTATGAATTTTGTTTAACAGATTAAATTTCATGATAATTATTTTAACTCATAAGGTCACTTCGAAATCGGTGCTGCGAAAGCAACCACATCTTTTCCTTTTATTTCTTTATCGCAGAGAATAATGAGCCGTTCGATGACATTGCGGAACTCGCGGATATTGCCGGTCCACTTGATTTTTTGCAGTTCCTCAATAGCATCTTTCGTGATAACTTTCTTTGGCTGCCCATATTCACCGCATATCATTTCGTTGAAATGCTCGGCCAGCACCGGAATGTCTTCCAGCCTTTCATTTAATGAAGGCACATGGATCAGAATAACGCTTAACCGGTGATATAAATCTTCACGGAAGGTCTTGGCATCGATCTCGGCCCGCATATCCTTGTTTGTAGCTGCAATTACACGTACATCAATGTCGATATCCTTATCACTTCCGACACGTGATATCTTATGTTCCTGCAGAGCCCGCAACACTTTGGCCTGTGCTGCCAGGCTCATATCGCCGATTTCATCAAGGAAAATAGTCCCTCCCTGGGCCTGTTCAAATTTTCCTTTACGTTGTTTAATGGCCGATGTGAAGGCTCCTTTTTCGTGCCCAAAGAGTTCACTTTCAATCAGCTCTGAAGGAATAGCGGCGCAGTTTACCTCCACAAACGGGCCTGAAGCACGGTTACTTTTTTCATGAAGCTCGCGAGCTACCAGCTCCTTACCGGTCCCGTTGGCCCCGGTAATAAGTACCCGGGCATCGGTGCCTGCCACCCGGTCGATCATGTCCCTGACTTTCTGGATGGATTCGGACTTACCAACAATTTCATACTGTCGATTGATCTTCTTTCTGAGGCGTTTTGTTTCAACCACCAGGTCTTTCCGTTCTAATGCATTACGAATGGTGACCAGAAGACGGTTCAGGTCGAGCGGTTTCTCAATGAAGTCGTAAGCTCCCTTTTTGATGGCTTCGACAGCAGTATCGATATTACCATGACCGGAGATCATAAGCACCGGAATTTCGGGATGCATTTCTTCGATTTTGGCAAGCACTTCCATGCCATCCATCCCGGGCATTTTAATATCGCATAGTACGATATCGAAATGATCCTGGCCCAGGAGTTCAATGCCAGATGGGCCATCTTCGGCAAGATCAACTTCGTGCTGTTCGTATTCAAGAATATCTTTCAGGGTATTGCGTATACTCTTTTCGTCGTCAATTACCAGGATATGGGCCATGTGTTGTCGTTAAAAAGTTGATAAACTGCTCCTTCTTTAAGGGCGAAATTCGACTGGATGATGTTACTGATCTCCAGTTTTTCGATGATAAATTTAGTAAAAAGACAGGCCAATACAATCATTTCTATTCGCATTGGCTCAAGGCCTTTCATTTTACTTCTTTCTGCGGAGGTAGAATTCATAAGCTTCGTATAAAGCTCATCAAAATCGCTCTTCTGAATAGGAATGGAACGGGGGAATAAAGCCACCTGCGTTTCGGTCATCTCTTCCGATGCCTCGATCATGGCCACAAAAGTCTCAAATGAGCCCGATGCACCAAGTAAGGTTTTAATATTATATTTTCTGACAGTATTAACCAGTTCCGATATTTCGTTATCGATATAGTTCCTTACCTGCATAATCTGTTCTGTCGTGATGGGATCAGAAGGTTTAAATTGTTCTAACAGCCGGGCTATTCCCAGTTTATAACTTTTCTTCCAATAGATCTTGTTTTTATCTGCAATGATGAACTCATTACTTCCTCCCCCTATATCGAGGATCAGGTATATTTCGGTATCCATGGGGTGGGTCTGCCGGACGCCATAGTAAATTAATTCGGCCTCGCGATCACCGGTAATAATTTCAATATCGATGCCCAGAATATTTTTTACCTGTTTTTGAAATGCTGCTCCGTTGGTTGCAGTACGAAGTGCTGAAGTCCCGAAAGCAGCTATTTTCTTTACATTGTATTGTTGTATTATGCGGTGATGCTTTTGTATGGCATCGATACCCCGGTCAAATGCTGTCTGGGTTATGATGCCCTGATTGATGCCCCCTTCTCCGAGTTTTACAGGTAATTTACTGCTGTGTAATATGGTGAATGATAATTTCCCGTTTTTTTCAGCAATAACGAGGTTGAAAGTATTTGTGCCCAAATCTAATACGGCAATACGCATGATGTGAGAGTTGAAATTAGGAAAGCTAAAATACGAATCTGCCGTTGAAAATCTTAATAGGTAAAAACCTCTTTTTAAGCTGAAATTCTATTAGATTATTGAAATAGCGTAACACTGTTGTCCGGTAAAAGTTAAAAAATTTATAAGCCACTAAATCACCAAGGCTCAAAGAAAACACAAAGAAGTTTATTAATGAGACTCAATTTTCATGAATATCATGATATGAAAATTGTAAGTCGAATTAATCCCGACAGCGAAGCTAGTCGGGATAGAACACCCTGTGCTCTTGGCACAGGGTAAAATTCTTTTTAGGGTCTTGGGTCTTGCCCAAGAGTAAACGCCATTTACATTTAGCCTGTTGCATATTTGTGAAACCATTGTGTCGTAGTGTCCTTGTGGCATTAATTCTAATTTTAATTGGTTGAGCCTACTAAAACAAAAATGCTAATAACTCTTGCTATAACCATACGTTAGGATTATCCATCCGTTTTACCCGGACAGCAATGAATAGCGTAATAATTTAATGCCACAAAGGCACTATCCAATTGTTGGACACTAAGAGACTGTCTAAGTTTTAGTGATTCCTTGTGTCGTTGAGTCTTAGTGGCAAAAAAATATAGCCACAAAGGCTCTATCCCGAATGATTCGGGACACTAAGATTACAATAAGATTCTCTGGTCTCAGACCGAATTTAGTAGTTACTATGATATCAATGCAAATTTTTGATACAATGCATGATATAAAATTTTTAGACAGTCTCTAAGATAGGGTTTGCTGATTTTCTCAGCATAAATTATTAGCAAAAATTAAATTTACTT
>CAZWIU010000147.1:0-7781 GCA_964634105.1 uncultured Bacteroidales bacterium
TGTAATACAAACATTTAACTACTTTGAAATAAAAAATCAGCAAACCCTAAATAAAGATTTAGCCATTAAATCCAACATTGAGGTATTCATAAAAATATACTTTTAAGCATTGGGAAAAATATGTATCAGCTCAATAAATGATAATTTAATCTTTCCTTTCAAGTACTTCACGCCGATAGTTTTCTATTCTTGCAGCATGATCTTTATCGTCGTGATTTAGCTGCTGGAATATCTTAATAAGACGATCGTTGGAATCCGAATCCATGAAATGTTGGTAATGGATTTCTCCGGCTGATTTTTCCAGGTCGAGAGCGAGCGAAAAAGCAAACTGCCGACTGGGTTTAAGAATGAAACTATCGATTGCTTTCAGAATTTTTTCATTTGAATCAAGAAGAACATTTAGCTGATTTGGTATCAACCCTTGCGGAAGTTTATTTATAGTCAGGAACTCTTTTGCTGTTTTAAGCAGAGCAGCATGATTTTTCTCTTCATTTTCCAACCTGCTCCAGAAAACCCTATCTTCATCAATATATTCAGCAAATATACCATAGAGCCTTGACATATTATACTCAAGATTTATGGCTTCATTCATTACTTTGACAACAGTTTTTTCCATGGCAAAATCTCCGTTCTGTTTAATCCGTACCTGTACTCAAGTAACTAAATATAGTCAATATTAGTTCAATAAGCCAGTAATTATTTCATGCTTATTCCATTGCTATAAGTAAATTACTTCTATCTATTCCAGCTATAACGCAAGAGATTTTAAAGGTCTAATGTCATTTGCTCTCCGTTAAAGGCCTCTCCAGTATTAACCTCACGGGTATTGTTTTCGAGAATTTCAGATTCTACATCAGGATGAGGTTCATTCTGCACTTCTTCTTTAAATCTTAAGGGTTCGAGCTCCTCTACCTTTTTAATTTCATAAGCAGATAATCTTTTCCCCCGTGCTTTAAATCCTTTAATTGCAATAAACGATTCAACATCAACCTCTTCGCTTTTCCTGGTTTTATGCTTTCCTCCAAAAATAAGCTGGAATCGCGGATAATCCTGTGTTGTTATGGCTACAAACTCACATTTTGAGTCTTCGGGGAAATAGCTCTGAGGCTTCCCGTTAACGTCAGCAACAAAGCGTTTTATATAATGATATTTCTGATCGAGGTCGTAATATATCACAGAGTAAACACGATTGCGATCATACTTTTCAATTTTTACAATTCCTTCATCAAAATGAGTTGCAAGATCAGGTTTGTAGGTACAGCAAATTCCCGAGGAATAGAACACAATGATCCGTTCAACTGTTTGGAATTCTCCGATAAGGATCCCCCTGGCTTCCATATTCAATCGCTGCACTTCGCTGTCGAACCATATTTTCTGGCCCCCCAGGGTAGATCCCATTTTTTCTTTGAGTTCGATACGGTGGATTGCATAACGTGTAAGGATATTCCCCATGGAATTTTTACCCTTGATTGCAAGCTGGCTGAAATCGTAATCGATGTGCAGGTTTCTCAATCTTGGCCTTGGTTTCAACGTTACTTTAACAATTTCAGCTTCGCCATTCGGGTTCACTGTCAGGTGCAGGATCCGTGATCCTTTCTGGCCCCTTGTAAGGTCGTATTCTTTATCGCGGGTAAGTCCTGTAATGGCGCATCGTTTGGCCATAATGAAACCATTTAATCCATCACGATAGACAATATTATAGATAGTCCTGTTGTCGTTCTTCCTGAATACTGAAGCATATAGTATATCCCTGCCCACAAAAGCCTTCTCCGTAACCTTGGTGATCATGTACTTTCCGTCGCTTCGTATTACAATGATATCGTCAATATCGGAACAATCGCATATATATTCCTCCTTACGCAAACCGGTTCCAATAAAGCCTTCAGCACGGTTCACATAAAGTTTTTCGTTTGCCACAACAACATGGGCGGCATGAATAGTATCAAAACTTCGAATCTCGGTTCTGCGCTCTTTGCCCTTTCCGTACTTTTTCTTTATCTGGCGGTAATAGTTTATAGTAAAAGGTATAATGTGTGTAATATGATTTTTAACCTCATCCATCTCCGCTTCAACTGCTTTAATTTGTTCATCAGCTTTAAACGAGCTGTATTTTGAAATACGTTTAATAGGAATATTTGACAGATGGATGATATCATCGCGTGTTATTTCACGCCGTAGTAATTTTGTGTATGGTTTAAGGCTTTTCTCGATAGTTGTCAGAATCTCTTCTTCCGTTTTACAGGTCTTGATATTTTCGTACAGTTCCTTTTCAATAAAAATTTTCTCCAACGAATACTGGTGCCATTCTGCTTCAAGCTCATCCAAACGAATTTGTAATTCTTCCTTCAGCAGGCGAAGGGTATTATCGGCCGAACGTTTTAAAATATCCGATACCGAGAGGAACAGAGGTTTATCATCGTCAATGATGCAAGCGTTAGGTGAAACAGGTATTTCACAATCCGTGAAAGCATATAACGCATCGATTGTTTTATCGGGTGAAACTCCGGGGGCCAGATGAATCAAAATTTCGACATTCTCAGCAGTATTATCGTCGATTTTCTTGATTTTAATTTTCCCTTTTTCGGTAGCCTTGATGATCGACTCAATCAGGGTTGTAGTAGTCCTGCCAAAGGGAATTTCAGAAATAACGAGCGTTTTATTATCGAGTTTGCTGATTTTTGCTCTGATTTTAACAAGTCCTCCCCGAAGTCCGTCGTTATATTTTGAAACTTCAATCAGTCCGCCAGTTGGAAAATCGGGATAGAGTGTAAAGTTTTTGCCCTCCAGGTACAAAATACATGCATCGATAAGCTCATTAAAATTGTGGGGTAATATTTTAGAAGCCAGTCCGACGGCGATTCCTTCAACACCCTGTGCAAGCAGCAAGGGGAATTTCACAGGAAGGGTTAGGGGTTCTTTATTACGCCCGTCGTATGAAAGCTTCCATCGGGTAGTTTTGGCATTAAATACAACTTCCAACGCAAACTTTGTCAATCGTGCCTCGATATACCTTGGAGCCGCTGCCCCGTCGCCGGTAAGAATATTTCCCCAGTTTCCCTGAGCATCGATAAGCAAATCTTTTTGACCGAGTTGTACCAGTGCATCGCCGATGGAAGCATCACCATGCGGGTGATATTGCATAGTATACCCGATAATATTGGCCACCTTATTATAGCGCCCGTCGTCCATACGCCGCATTGCATGTAATATTCTGCGCTGAACGGGCTTCAGGCCATCGTTGATATGCGGAACAGCTCTCTCCAGTATAACATACGATGCATAATCGAGGAACCAATCCTGGTACATCCCCGATAGCTTGGTTACATGGGTCGATTTATGGTAATCTCCCAGTTGCGATTCAATCAACGCTTCTTCATCCTCATGCAATCCTTCGATATTATTCAATTCATCCTGGCTCATTCACAAATCTATTTTTACTATTCAGCTTCTACAAGATCTTCTTCAACACGAAGATTATCGATAATAAATTCCTGTCGTTCCGGTGTATTTTTCCCCATATAAAATGGCAACAGGTGCGTGACCGAGTCTTCCTTCTTCATGGTCACAGGTTCAAGCCGCATATCCTTTCCGATAAAATGTTTAAACTCATCGGGAGATATTTCGCCCAACCCTTTAAAACGCGTTATTTCAGGATTCGGACCAAGTTTATTGACAGCTTCCATTCTTTCTTCTACGGTATAACAATACACCGTGCTTTTTTTATTACGCACCCTGAAGAGTGGTGTTTGCAGGATGTACACGTGCCCCCTTCTGACAAGGTCGGGGAAAAACTGGAGAAAGAATGTCAGCAATAACAGGCGTATATGCATGCCATCAACATCTGCATCAGTAGCAATTACCACATTATTATACCGCAGGTTGTCGATTTCTTCTTCAATATTTAACGCTGCCTGTAACAGATTAAATTCCTCGTTCTCATAAACGATTTTTTTCGTAAGCCCGAAACAATTCAATGGTTTCCCTTTGAGACTGAAAACAGCCTGGGTATTAACATCGCGCGATTTGGTAATTGACCCGCTTGCCGAATCGCCCTCGGTTATAAAAATGGTAGATTCAAGCCTGTGTTCATCATTCGTGTTAAAATGAGTTTTACAATCGCGCAGCTTTTTATTATGCAGACTTACTTTCTTTGCTCTCTCACGTGCAAGTTTCTGAATTCCGGAAATGGCTTTGCGTTCCTTCTCCGATTCCAGTATCTTCTTATAAAGAATTTCGGAAGTTTCGGAGTGCTTGTGCAAGTAATCGTCAAGGTGTTTCTTTAAAAAGTCGTTGATAAACTTCGAGACCGAAGGGCCTTCCGGTCCCATATCTTTCGATCCGAGTTTTGTTTTGGTTTGTGATTCGAATACCGGCTCTTCAATTTTCAGGCTTATAGCGGCCATAATTGAGGCACGGATATCAGACGGGTCAAAATTTTTATTATAGAATTCCCGGATTGTTTTTACAATAGCTTCACGAAAGGCCTGAAGATGCGTTCCTCCCTGAGTAGTATGCTGACCATTAACAAAAGTATAGTACGTCTCGCCGTACTGGTTTCCATGTGTTATGGCTACTTCGATATCCTCATCTTTCAAGTGGATTATAGTATAAAGGCCTTCGGTACCGATATTTTCTTCAAGCAGGTCCAATAAACCATTCTTTGAGAAATATTTTTGGCCGTTCAGCTTAATCGTCAGGCCTGAATTCAGGTATGTATAGTTACGTACCAATGCCTCAACATAATCCTCAATGTAACGGTAATTGCCAAACAAACCGGCATCAGGCACAAACTGAACCCATGTGCCATTTTTCTCGGTTGTTGATTCTTCTTCTGTTTCTTTTATCAGGTTCCCTTCTGAAAAGTAAGCCGCTCTCATCTTTCCTTCCCGAAACGCTTTGATATCAAAACGCATGGAGAGGGCATTTACAGCTTTAATACCAACCCCATTCAGTCCGACCGATTTCTTGAATACTTTAGAATCGTATTTGGCCCCCGTATTCATTTTAGAGGCAACGTCCTTAAGTTTTCCTAACGGAATTCCCCTTCCATAGTCGCGCACAGTAATAATATTCTCGTTGATGGTTATTTCTATCTCTTTGCCAAAGCCCATCATGAATTCATCCACTGAATTATCGAGCACTTCCTTGAGCAGAATGTAAATTCCGTCATCCTTTGAGGAACCATCGCCCAGTTTCCCAATATACATACCAGGACGCCGTCGGATATGCTCCCTCCAATCGAGCGTGCGAATTGTATCCTCAGAATAATTTGCTACCGACATAATCATTCGCTTTGCAACAAATATAGGGATAATGGAGGAGGCAGGTAAAACTGTTTATTAACTTGTAATTAACAACCAAAAATGTTAATATGTTAGTAAAAATAGGCTGCTCAATATAAAGAAAGCAGATACTTATAAGTACCTGCTTTCGGGTGTCAATCAATCAATAACTTAAAATTAGCGTCCCAAATATACAAATTCCTTATATAAGAAGCAACAATTTTAAAATGAATGGGTTATAGAATCATTTCTTAAGAATGCCCGAATAAGTCAATGCAGCTCCAAGCAGCATTGAATCTTTCAGGAGTGCGGTCATGGCCGATTGGTTACCAGAAAGGGCGGGCGACAAGTGAACTCCGATAATTAAGATCAGTAAGAATAGTGCTAACAGCAGACAGGCTAAGCGTGCCTTTACATTAATGACAATGCTTATTCCCGCCAGGACTAATGCCAGCCCTGAAATATATACCAGGCCTTCAGCCACAGGCCAGGATGCAATAATACCTGACATTGTTTTGGCATGCAGAAAATGAAATATTCCGAATACTACCAGCGGAATTGCATAAAGGAAACGTCCAAGTAATGATAAAGTCTTCATAGGAAACAGTTTAATGGTTATTCTGTAAATATAAACTTATTTAGCGTTAATTCACAGGCGTAATCCATTGGGCTACTTCTTCCTGTGTAGGGTTCTTCAATTCCAGTTTGTTTTTCTTATTATAGCCGCAAAGATCCTGGTGGAGTTTCGTATGTTTCTCCACCTGTGTTAAGGAATCTACTGTTTTATATCCCAGTTTCTGTAACGGTTCTACCCATTCAGCAGGGATACCCCGTTCGATGAATTTCTCCTGGCTATCGATCCTTTCTTTTCTTTCAGGCCGCATTTGCGGAAAGAATAGTACATCCTGAATGCTGGGTTGGTTTGTCATCAGCATAGTGAGCCTGTCGATGCCTATACCCATACCGGAGGTCGGAGGCATTCCATATTCAAGTGCACGGATAAAATCCTCATCAATAAACATGGCCTCGTTGTCACCTTTTTTTGACAGGCGCAACTGCTCCTGAAAACGTTCACGTTGATCGATAGGATCATTGAGTTCAGTATATGCATTGCATAGTTCTTTGCCATTCACTATCAACTCAAAACGTTCTGTCAGTTCAGGATTGTTTCTGTGCTTTTTGCATAAGGGCGACATCTCTACCGGATAGTCATAAATGAAGGTAGGTTGTATCAGATGATCTTCCACATAAGCACCAAAGATTGCATCGATCAGCTTACCTTTTCCCATGGTATCATCAATTTCGACATGCAGCTCTTTACATGCTTTTCGCAATTCATCTTCAACCATACCCGAGATATCAATTCCGGTATATTTTTTTATCGCATCAACCATAGTAATCCTTTCGTATTCACCGAAATCAATCATTCTATCGCCCACCGGAATACGCGTGGTACCATGCAGATCGAGAGCAACTTTCTTTAGCATCTCCGCTGTGAAATCCATCATCCAGTAATAATCTTTATATGCCACATAGATTTCCAAAACGGTAAATTCCGGGTTATGTGACCGGTCCATTCCTTCGTTGCGAAAATCTTTTGCAAATTCGTACACCCCATTAAACCCACCAACAATAAGGCGTTTGAGATATAATTCATTCGCTATGCGGAGATATAATGGTATATCGAGGGTATTATGATGAGTCACAAAAGGCCTTGCAGCAGCTCCACCAGGTATTGCCTGTAAAATGGGTGTTTCCACTTCGAGATAACCTTTACTGTTAAAAAGCTCCCGCATTGAGTTAATGATCTGTGTCCTCTTGATAAATATATCGCGTACCTCCCGGTTAACGACCAGGTCGACATATCGTTGCCGGTAACGGAATTCCAGATCGGTCACTGCGTCGAATACAATACCATCTTTCTCCTTAACAATGGGTAAGGGTTTCAGTGATTTTGCCAGCAGGATAAGCTGTTTCACATGGATAGAAATCTCTCCCATCTGGGTGATAAAGACAAAACCCTTAACTCCAATAAAATCGCCAATATCAAGTAGCCTCTTAAAAACAGTATTATATAATTCTTTATCTTCTCCCGGACAGATATCGTCGCGGGTAATATAGAGTTGAATTCTCCCTTTTTCGTCCTGAAGCTCAGCAAACGATGCTTTGCCCATTACACGTTTGCTCATTAGGCGTCCTGCAATGGATACGTTGCTAAAATTTTCTTTTGCAGCCTCGTATTGTTCCCTTATTTCAATCGTCGATACATTTACTTCAAATGCTTCCGCCGGATATGGGTTGATCCCAATCCTCTTTAATTCTTCCAGCGCTTCTCTTCTGAATTGTTCCTGTTCGCTTAATTCAAACTGATTCATTTATATTCTTTTAAAACACTGCAAAGATAAAAATTAAGTTCAGAGCAGGATAGTATCGTTATCGATTCGTGAAATTAAAGTAGGAGGCAAAGTTCCATAAATTAGCTTTGCCGTCCTCTCACAC
>CAZWIU010000148.1:0-7755 GCA_964634105.1 uncultured Bacteroidales bacterium
TGTTGAATGTCAGTATCATCAGGACCCGCGAAGGTCGCGGAATTGCGTTGGAGCCACCTGCGGGAGTTGAATGCTGACGCCCAGGGTCAGCATCCTGATATACTGACACTGATTCTGTTGAATGTCAGTATCATCAGGACCCGCGAAGGTCGCGGAATTACGTTGGAGCCACCTGCGGGAGTTGAACCCGCGACCTGTTGTTTACGAAACAACCGCTCTGACCGACTGAGCTAAGGTGGCCAATGTATGTCTTAATGACTGTAATAAAATCTCTGAACTAAAGGAGCAGCAAATTTAATGGCATTGCGTATATGAAGCAAGAGCTTTTTGTAAGAATCGTAAACTCCAGTACTTTTTAAAAAAAAAGGCAGGATATTTCGCCTGCCTATAAATTCTTTATGCAATATTTTTCTTATGCAATCTGTATCTCCCTTGCAGGTTTTGGCTTAACTTCTTCCCTTTTCGGTAGTTTTACTCTCAGGATTCCATCATCGTACCTGGCAGTAATTTTTTCGCCATCGACCAGATTTTCAGGAATGGCAAAACTACGTTGGAAAGATTGATAGCTAAATTCCCTGCGTGTATAGTTCCCGGATTCCTTATCAGCTTTTTCTTCCTTCTTTTCGGATGAAATGAACAGTTGACCTTTGTCCAGATTGATTTTAAAATCAGTTTTCTTCATTCCAGGTGCAGCAACTTCAATCTCATACTCATTGTCTGTTTCTTTGATATTAATAGCAGGCAATGTGGTGTTAGTATTTGAAAAATTCAGTGCTGACCAATCCAACCAATCCCTTGAAAAAAGGTTATCAATAAACGAAGGGATCGACGGATAATTGTTGTTTGTACTTCTTACAATTGTCATAGTTAAGCCCTCCAAATTTTAGTTATTCATACTTAAGTTATCTATCATCGCGGAATCAAGCTCTATGCCAACAGAAATTCTATTACCAATTGCAAGAAGGTCAATATAAAATTATTTGTAAAACAACTATTTACGAGTAATATTTAAAGTATTTTGGAATTGAAAAAATGTCACATATCGTATCCAAAATATGTCATAAATTCAGTCGGTCCCTTTTAGATTTCCGTACATGTTTTAACTTGAGTCTGCTCTCGGTAAAAAGCCATAAGATTATTGTCCTGATCCTACCTGACTATAGTATTTTCGAAAATGATCGAAGGAAAATTTTATTGAACCTAAAGAATGTTTATTTTTGCAGTCGCTTGATCTGAAGCCAAGGTAATCTGACAATGATATATGCTATTGTCAATGATGGCTTTATTCATCTTCGCTAAAGCTTCAATAATTATTACGGGGTTTAGCACGGCCTTTAGAAAGGTTCTTTTATTTTAGTCAGATATAGTATTTTACTATCGGGGTGTAGCACAGTCCCGATGATGTTATCGGGATCCCTGCCTGACGGTAGGCAGGCGCGAAAAATTAAGAAAATCATAGATTTTCTATTTTTCGGGATTGGCTTTTGAAAGGTTCTTTTATTTTAGTCAGATATAGTATTTTACTATCGGGGTGTAGCACAGTTGGCTAGCGCGCCACGTTCGGGACGTGGAGGTCGGAAGTTCGAGTCTTCTCACCCCGACTTCGCCCTTCTTTGTAATTCGAAAACATGACAAGGAAGGGCTTCGCTTTTATTATCTCAGCAAACCTTTAAAATCTCGCAATTTATTCTTACTACCCGAAAATCTAAATCACAAGGTACCATTCATCCTTTGCAACATCATGCTTTATAATGAACTGATCATTACCGGCAACAATCACTTTAAAATAATTCGCAGCAGGGTAATAGCTGCTATGTTCTACCTGATACCATCGATCAATAATCTGAACTATCTCATATTTTTTATCATGCCAATAAAAGCAAAGAGGTAATTCATCCGCTTTATATCCTGAATAGCACTCAACCTTTATCGGACTCAATTGCATCATTGTGGTATCGACTGAATTATTTCTCTTAGTCTTTTTGCATTTTTCACTGCAAATCCATTGAAATCATTATTAAAGAATACCCAGACATCCTTATTTGCACTCTTCCAGCTCATTATTTTGTAAGCATATGCCTGGAGTTCCTGTTCTCTATAATCCGAAGCATATAATGCTTCATGACCATGAAAACGGATATATACAAAATCGGTTGTTACAGCTTCAAAATACGGGTACCTTTTGCCTGAGTCGGCGATCACAAATGCAATTCCGTATTGATTCAGAATAGTAAGAAACTCATCATTAATCCATGATTTGTGCCTTACTTCAATGGCAAATCTGTATCCTTCATACTGCTCTTTCAGAATATTAAAAAAATCAACTATCAGCGATCTTTTATATAACAAACCAGGAGGTAACTGTATCAGAATTGGACCAAGACGTGACCTCATTTCATCAAACAGATCAAAGAATTTTCTTAATGATTCTTCGCTATTGAGTAAATGTAATCTATGTGTTATAAAGCGGCTCAGCTTGGGACAGAACTTAAAATCAGCTGGTGTCCTTTCTATCCATCCCTTAATAGTATCTTTTTTAGGTAGATGATAAAAGGAGGAATTCAGCTCAACACAACCAAACTGCTTAATATAATACTCAAGATACCTGTTGGATTTAATAGTATCCGGATAAAAAATACCCGCCCAGTGTTTATAGCTCCATCCGGAAGTACCTATATAGAGAACCGATAGGGGCTTATGTTCTTCCATTTACAAGCTGAAAAGAATTAAAATTAGTGTACTTTCTCTTCTTCTCATATATAAATTCTTCTAAAAGCCATTTGATAAAGAAATGGCTAATTTTGTTAAAAAAAGGATCGCAGAGTATGGATCATATGAAAAGTATAAGATCATTATTAGTGGTAATTGTGGTTTTTCTTATATTCTATATACTTAAACTTCTGTCATTTATTTTCATTCCTCTGGTATTGGCACTATTCATCGCTGTATTATTCCTGCCACTCATGCGTTGGTTAAACCGATATAAGATACCAAAGGTTATGAACCTTATCCTGATTACTATAATTATAATAGGAGTTCTTCTTATTGCCATTAAACTGGTTCAACTAACAAGCCGTGAAATACTTACTGCCAATACAGGACTTTTTGAGAGTATTCAGGAGAAATTAAAAACTATTGCACAATCAATCGAAGAATACTTCTTAGTTAAGAATATCGGCAAAGAAGGTATGATTACATCCTCTATCCAACAGCTAAATATTCCTGAGACCCTGTTTAACTTTATCAGATCCATTATGGATTCTGCCTGGAATATAGTAAGCATACTTCTTATGACCTTGTTCTATACTATCCTGCTATTGTCAGGATCCATCGATGTGCAAAAAATATTGAACAAAACACTGTACAAAAGAACGTATTCTTCGGTGAAGATTTTCCATGGTATTGAGAATAGCCTTATTACTTTTTTAAAAGTTAAATTCCTGGTAAGTCTTTTAGCTGGTACCGGCATCGGACTTACATGTCTGCTTTTTAACATCGATTTCCCAATATTTTGGGGGTTGCTGGCTTTTGCATTGCATTTTGTACAAATGATCGGTGCAATTGCAGTTATCTTCATCCTTTCAATCTTCGCTTTAGTTGAAATTCAAGCACCAGGAATCTTGCTCCTGTTTATTATAATAATTACCTCCCTGCAACTTCTTTTTGGAAGTGTATTAGAGCCTATTCTTATGGGAAGATCATTTTCTATCAATACCATTACAATTTTAATTATGCTTATGTTTTGGGGCTATATCTGGGGAGGCGTCGGATTAATTCTTTCAGTGCCCATAACAGTTTTCCTGAAATCCGTTTTTGAACATTTTGAGAATACAAAAATTATTGCTGAGATCATGTCTGGTTGGCATGAAGATCCATGGGCACTAAGAATAAAACAAAAGATACTTAGGAAAAATAAGGTTACCGGATAGTTAATTACTCTTTAGATATAAAATCGACGTTCTATTTAAAGACTTCTTTGTATATATGTGCTATATAACCTCAATAAATGTTAATTTTTTAGATTTTTTAACATTGTACATTCTGTCCCGATTTTAATTTTGCCTCTCAAACTTTAATTCAAATTAATATGAACTGCTTCTTTTTGCGAATTCGTACTAAATGGTTGAGTTTGTTTACAATCTTTTTTCTACTTCTGGTATGTTTGAAAAATCAGTCAGCTAATGCGTCCAGTGGTGTAACAGTGTATACTCCCTTTACAAAAATTTCAATTCCGCCTGGAGAGTCAATTGATTATTCAATCGATTTTATAAATAATTCGGGCGAAGTTCAGAATCTTGATATTTCTGTGATAGGATTGCCAGCAAATTGGAGTTATATTCTGAAATCAGGTGCATGGAATGTCCGGCAGCTTTCAATCCTTCCAGGAGAAAAGAAAAGTTTATCGTTAAAAATCGAAGTACCCATGCAGGTCGATAAGGGTAGTTATCGATTTAAAGTACTTGCCGGAAATACCTATTCTTTATCACTTACTGTTTTTGTATCGGAGCAGGGAACTTTTAAAACGGAATTTACTACAAAACAGGCAAACATGGTCGGTCATTCTAATTCAACCTTTACATATAGTGCAGATTTAAAGAATCGTACCGCTGATAAGCAGCTTTATGCTCTCAAATCAGAAGCACCAAGAGGATGGGATGTGGTTTTTAAATCAAGTGCGAAGTCAGTTACCTCAGTAGATATGGAAGCAAATAGTACGGAACATATCACTATTGATGTAAATCCTCCGGATGAAATTGAGGCAGGGACCTATAAAATACCGGTTATGGCCTATACGAATACAACGTCAGCCGAATTAATACTTGAAGCTGTTATTACCGGCTCATATAACATCGAGCTTACAACCCCAAAAGGTTTACTGAGCACCAGCATTACAGCCGGAAGTAAGAAACAGATCGACCTGCTCGTTAAAAATACAGGCTCTTCAGAGCTTACAGATATTAAACTTAAAGCAAATGCCCCAATTAACTGGGAGATTAATTTTAACCCGGTCAGCATAAACAAACTTGAACCCGGAAGTGAAGCAACAGTAATAGCATCGTTAAAAGCGGACAGGAAATCGATTGCAGGTGATTATGTAACCAATATCGAAGCCAAAACCCCGGAAGTATCTTCTAAGGTATCATTTAGAATTTCAGTAAAGACTTCTATGCTTTGGGGTTGGGTAGGTATCCTGATAATTCTTATCGGTATCGGAAGCATTTATTATCTGTTCCGAAAATATGGAAGGAGGTAGACCGTGTCTGCAAATATTATCGAACTGAATGATCTTACAAAGAAATACGGATCATTTATTGCGGTTGATCATTTGAATCTGTCAATCCGAAAAGGAGAAATCTTCGGTTTATTAGGACCAAACGGCGCTGGTAAATCGACTACAATTCTCATGATGCTAGGGCTAACGGAACCAACTTTCGGTTCTGTCAGGGTTTGCGGATTTGATTCAACTGTTAATCCTGTTGAAGTAAAAAGCAGGGTTGGGTATTTGCCTGAAGATGTTGGTTTCTATGATAATCTTTCAGGATTGGAGAACCTTATCTATACGGCCCAATTAAATCACATACCTAAAAAGGAGGCCAGATTAAAAGCTGAACAATTGCTTGTCCGCGTTGGCCTATCTGAATCCATCACAAAAAATGCAGGAAAATATTCACGTGGTATGCGCCAGCGGCTTGGTCTTGCTGATGTATTGATCAAAAATCCGGAAGTTATTATCCTTGACGAACCCACACTAGGAATCGATCCGGCAGGGGTTAAAGAATTTCTTGAATTAATTATCACCCTTAGTAAAGAAGAAGGTATTACAGTGCTGCTTTCTTCACATCATTTGCATCAGATTCAGCAGGTTTGTGACCGTGTTGGATTGTTTGTCAGCGGAAAACTTTTGGCTGAAGGCAATATTCAGAAGCTTTCCGAAAAACTATTTTCCAACAGTCCCTATGTAATAGAAGTAGCTCTGTCAATTGATTCAGAAAAGAAAAAACCTTCCGACTGGTTAAATACAACGCTGAAACAAATTGATGGCATTACTAAAATAAGTAGCAAGAATAATATATATGAGATAGAATGCCTGACTGATCTGACCCCTGCTATTGCAAAGGCCATTGTTGATTCAGGAGCGGGGTTACACTATCTGAATAAAAAGGAATACGGACTTGATGATATTTACTACCGCTATTTTGAAGGAGGTGAAGATCATGAATAAGATAACAGTTAAAGCTCAGCTTTTAATAAAATCATGTTTAAGGATCATGAAGAATATATTTTCAGATCTTAAGCAACTCAAATGGATACAGAATTCTAAACCAAACAATCATTCATTCTGGGTAATTGTTCAAAAAGAAATAACAGACCACGTAAAAAGCTGGCGGTTTATAATATTGATAGTTATTATTGCATTAACCTGCCTTGGATCTATTTTCACAGCGTTAACAAACAGTAGCAATTTTACCAAACCGAATGATCCTGAAGGAGCATTTTTCTTTTTAAAACTTTTTACAGCTTCGGATGGAACATTACCTTCATTCTTTGTTTTTATTGGCTTCCTCGGGCCCTTGCTTGGAATAAGTCTGGGATTCGATTCAATTAATTCTGAGCAAAACAATGGAACGCTGAGTCGTATTCTGGCTCAACCTATTCACCGCGATTATATATTAAATGCAAAATCGCTTGCTTCCCTTTTTGTTATCAGTATTATGTTTTTTGCTTTAGGATTTCTTGTCATGGGAATAGGATTAATAATTATTGGCGTTCCTCCAACGCCGGGTGAGTTCATCCGCATCCTTTTTTTTCTTGCGTTAAGTGTCATTTATGTTGCATTCTGGTTAAATTTATCGATTCTGTTTTCAGTACGTTTTCGGCAACCTGCTACTTCAGCACTTGCCGGTATTGCAATCTGGCTGTTTTCTACGGTTTTCTATCCACTCATTGTGAATTTAGTAGCTAAAGCTTTTGAGCCTTCACAGGCATCTACAGCTCATCAGGTAGTTAAATATGAATCTTTAAAAATTGGGTTGCTGCGCATACTCCCCAATGAGCTTTTTAGCGAAGCCACTACAACCCTCTTGATGCCTTCTGTTCGGAGTCTTGGCCCTCTGACAATGGAACAGGTTTATGGCGCCATTCCAGGCCCTTTGCCTGTTGGTCAGAGTATTCTCCTGGTTTGGCCCCAGGTTACAGGGCTTATTGCTGCCACTATAGTGTGTTTTGTAATAGCCTATGTTTCTTTTATGAAAAGAGAAATTCGTTCAAAGTGAATTAAACTGTTTCTATATCATATAATCAATTTCAAATACAACTTTTCGTTCTTTTGCAGGGGCGTAACTTAAATTTCTAATTTTCGGCATAATAAGATTTGTTTTCGTTATGCAGGTTTATAACCAGCCCAATTTTTTACATCAAAAGAAACCTTAAGATCAACGTACAATCGACAATTCATATAGTTCTCTTTATAGAAGTCAACAATAAATGCTGATTTTCATCGGGAGGCGGCGACCGGATTTTATCCCGATCGTAGCATCGGGACTCCCGCTTTGTATGCAGTCCCGCCTCAGGCGGGATCGGCGCTAATGTCTTCCTGATATGCTTTGCCAAAGCTACGCATAAGCGAGCCGGTTTAACATTCGAAAGCAGGGCAGGCAGGGATTTAACTTCTCTGTCCGGAATGGAAAGAGGTAGAATGGAGTAAAAAAAATCCTGACGATGATTAACCATGTCAGGATTAAAATCCCGATATAT
>CAZWIU010000149.1:0-7734 GCA_964634105.1 uncultured Bacteroidales bacterium
ACATCCATAACAACCAACAGGGGTACTTTACAACTTACAGCAACTGTTCTTCCTGCTGACGCTACTAACAAAAATGTATTGTGGTCTGTCCGTAATGGCACAGGTCAGGCGACAGTGAACTCGGTAGGACTGGTCACCGCGGTTGCTGACGGAACAGTCACAGTTACAGCCTCAGCAATGGACGGGTCAGGAATTTCAGGTACTTTTAACATCACAATATCCAATCAGATTATTACGGTTAACGCAATAAACATTTTTAGTTCGGGTGGAGTAAGCAGTATTTCAACTGCTGGAGGTACCCTTCAGCTTTATGCCGAAGTATTACCTGCGAATGCATCAAACAAAGCAATACTATGGTCGGTTCAAAACATCTCGGGACTGGCAAATGTCAGTTCAATGGGGCGTGTTACAGCAATCGCAAACGGAGAAGTAAATATTATTGCATCTGCCCTTGACGGATCTGGTATTTCCGATGTTTTTCAGGTTACCATAACAAATCAGATCATTGTTTCTGTTTCAGAAATAATAATTACAAGCGAAGGAGGTGCAACTTCAATTGAAGAACCGGAAGGAACGTTGCAGCTATATGCAGAGGTATTACCATCGAATGCTACATTTCAGGGATATAGATGGGAAATAAATAATGTATCAGGCTTGGCTACTATTTCTGCCGATGGTATTGTAACTGCAGTTGCTGATGGAATTGTGTATGCGAAAGCAATATCCCAGGAAGATCCGGATATATTCGGATATATGGTTCTGACAATTTCTAATCAGCCGGTATCCCTTTTTGAAAATCTGGTTGAAGGGTACTCAATATATACTGACCACAACATTGTTAATGTTAGAATTTCCGATCCCAGCGCATTAAATGGTTCTTTACGAATTATTGATTTATCAGGCAGAATTATACTCACTCATAAACTTTCAGATGAATTCGAAATCCAATTGCCGGAAATTAAGCCGGGGCTATATATTATTCAGTTCATACTGAATGATCACAGAACATTGAATAAGAAAATAATCCTGCAATAAATGGAAGCAATCAATTGATTTATCAAGTTTTTTTGCAATCTATTTAGGATTTGAATATCCTTGTAAAATATTTTTTATTGTACTTCATATTTCTTTTCTATGGAAAACGATACCTATAAAGAAATTATCAGAAAATATATCAAAGAGAATACATTTAAAGAATCAGATCTGATAAAGGATGATACCTTAATTTTTCAGGAGGGATTTTTTGATTCAATGGGTTTTGTGATGCTAATTGATTACCTCGAGGAAAATTGTAAAATTAAAACCAACGATAGTGATCTGGTTGAAGAAAACTTTCAATCCATTAATGCTATCAACGATTTTGTTATTCGTAAACTGAACGGTAGCAAATAAAATATACTCCTTTGTGTGGGATTGCCGGAATATTTAATCTGGACGACAACGTTGTTGCATCAGAAGTTCTAATGAACATGCTGGCCCGCATCCGATATCGCGGACCGGATGAAAGTGGACTTTATATTAATAAAAATCTCGGAATAGGGAATGTTCGATTAAGTATTATTGACCTGTCAACGGGTCAACAGCCTATCTCAAATCACGACGACACGCTATGGATTGTTTATAACGGGGAAGTTTTTAATTACCCGGAATTAAGGGCTGATCTGATTAAACGAGGAATACAGTTTAAAACCGATTCCGATACTGAAGTCATCCTGAAATACTTTGAGGCCTATGGTGAAAAATGCCTGGAATATTTCAACGGACAATTTGCGTTTGCTATTTGGGATACAAAGAAGCAAGAGCTTTTCCTGGCCCGTGATCGAATGGGTATCCGTCCGCTATTCTATACTAACCGGAATAATTCCTTTGTTTTTGCTTCGGAGATAAAATCAATTCTGGAAGTTCCTGGTATCAATGCATCTATCGATTTAAATGCGCTACAACAGATATTTACATATTGGACAACATTAACTCCGTCAACAGTTTTTCAGAACATTCTGGAATTACCGCCCGGCCACTATCTTAAGATCAATAAGCACCATTTCGAGATTAAAAAATACTGGGATCTGAAATTCCCGGCAGATCAAAAAACGTATATTAAAGATATCGAAGAAGCGTCAACGGAGTTGAGTAATCTTCTTGAAGATGCCGTTCGTATCCGACTACGTGCCGATGTGCCGGTAGCTGCATATCTCAGCGGTGGTATCGATTCAAGTGCCACTACCTACTTTATCAAAAAGGTGGCATATAATCATCTACGTACTTTTTCAATTGGTTTTGAAGATAAAGATTATGATGAAACCTTCTACCAAAATGAAGTATCAACCTATCTTAACACTGAACATACTGCATTCACGTGCACAAATAAGGATATTGCAGAGAGCTTCCCGGATGTAATATGGCATACCGAAATTCCTATCTTACGAACAGCGCCGGTGCCCATGTACCTGTTATCGAAAAACGTCAGGAATAATAATATTAAGGTAGTAGTCACCGGTGAAGGAGCCGATGAAATGCTTGGCGGGTATGATATTTTTAAAGAAATGGTTATCCGTCGTTTTTGGGCAAAATACCCCGATTCACAAATCAGACCGTTGTTGCTTAAGAAACTATATCCCTATATTCCCGCTTTACATAATCAGAGTGGAAATATGTTGAAGTTTTTTTTCGGCTATAAACTGAATGAAACAGAGTCGCCGGTTTATTCGCACCTGCTGCGCTGGCATAATGCTGCAAAGATTTCTTCCTATTTATCTCCCGAACTCCAGGCTAAATTTAAAACGAATGATGTCCTTACCGGACTTATAAATAGTCTTGATGCAGATTTTTATGAATATCATCCGCTTTCAAAAGCTCAATGGCTCGAATCAACTATTTTTATGTCGGGCTATCTGCTTTCATCCCAAGGCGATCGTATGGCGATGGCAAATTCAGTAGAGGGACGTTACCCTTTCCTGGATTATCGTGTTATTGAATATTGTGCAAAGATTCACCCGGAGTTGAAATTGCATGGATTGAATGAAAAATACATTCTTAAAAAGATGATGGCCGGGAAAATTCCTGAATCTGTGTTGAGGCGTCCTAAACAGGCCTATCGGGCGCCCATATCAAACAGTTTTTTAGGTCACCATCCGCCGGATTATTTACATGAACTGTTAAGTGAAGAAATAATCAGAAAGTTTGGAATATTCGACCCAAAACGTGTCGATGACCTGGTTCGTAAATTGAGACTTTCCTCATCGGCAGAAACCGAAAATATGGCGATTGCAGCAATTATTTCAACGCAATTGCTGTATCAACAGTTTCTCGTTAGTAAGCCTTCACTAAAAGTTGATATGAATGATTGCAGAATAATAAGACAGAATAAATGAGTTGAAACCAACATAATACCTGAAATATGTCAACCAGATTAAAAACAGGATTTCATAAAGAAATTCTCCGGATAGCAGACATTGACGGAACTGTCAATCAGATTGCCAATAGACTTAAAAAGGATACTCATGATAAGTTAAAACGATTTGGAGGAGTTGTCGGAATAAGCGGAGGAATTGATTCTTCTGTTACCCTGGCGCTTTCAGTTAAGGCATTTGGCGCTGAAAAAGTGCTGGGAATTATGATGCCGGAAAAAGACTCCAGCGCAGAAAGTGCAGTCCTTGCAAGTTCGCTCGCAAAAAAATTTGGTGTAAAAGCAATTACAGAGGATATTAGCGATGCATTGAGAGGTTTTGGCTGTTACAATCGTCGTGATGAAGCAGTAAAAAATGTATTTCCTGAGTATGATCCTGAAACCTATAAGATGAAGATAGGGATAAAGACGGCTCCGCAAAGCAAATTGCCGCCTGTCTTCTCGTTAATTATCATCGATCCCTCAGGTATGGAACATAGTAAAAAGCTTCCTGCAAAAGAATATATGCAAATAGTAGCAGCTTCTAATTTTAAACAACGAACTCGTATGTCGATGCTATACTACCATGCTGAAAGGTTGCATTATGCTGTTATTGGAACCCCAAATAAACATGAGGTTGAACAAGGTTTTTTCGTTAAATATGGCGATGGTGGTGCCGACATCATGCCTATTGGCAATTATTATAAGACACAGGTATATCAAATGGCTGAATACCTGGGAGTGCCGCAGGAAATTATTGACAGAACTCCAACTACAGATACATATTCGGCCGAGCAGACTCAGGAGGAATTCTTTTACCAGTTTCCTTACCAGATAATGGATTTATTATGGTATGCTTATGAAAATCATTACGATCCCGCTAACGTTGGCGAGGTAATGGGATATACAGCCGGAGAGATAGTGGATATTTTTGAAAATTTCAAAAGAAAACAGGAGACAACAGAATATTTACGAATGCAGCCAATAAAATGGTAGTCGCTAATCCACCATTAGTAAGCTTATAAGGATATTATAATATCTGTTTCAATGAATGCTTTCGATTACTTTTTTGAGCATACAGGTACATTGGATAAACCTTTTTTACTCGGCCCGAGAGAAACGGAAACGTATATAAATCTTCACAGTCGTTGTTTACGTCTGGCCAGTTATTTGTCAGAAAATTATGATTACGGCACCAATATTCTATTGCTGGCTCCGAATTCCCTGTTCTTCATTACAGCTTATCTGGCTGTTCTGAAATCGGGTAATATTGTGATTCCGTTAAATCCGGAGATAGAACAACATAACCTTGATTTTATTCAGGAAAAATGCCAGTCCCGGTTGGTAATAGCTACTGCACAGTTGGCTTCGAAGTTAAATTTTAATGGAGCTACTGTAATCAATGAAAAATCTATACAGGAGTTGACCGAAACTCATTCGATCAATCCAGGCTTGAAAGAGGCAACGGCAGATGAACAATTAGCAGAGATCATTTTCACCTCGGGCTCCACGGGAGAACCCAAAGGAGTAATGATAACCCATCGTAATCTGATTGCCAATACCGATTCCATTATTCAATATCTCCAGCTTTCCGGGAAGGATATAATGCTGGTGGTATTACCCTTTTATTACTGCTACGGTCTTTCATTGTTACACACTCATCTGAGAGCGGGAGGAAGCATAGTCCTGAATAATATGTTCATTATGCTGGGTGGCATAATTAATGATTTGAAACGTTTTAATTGTACAGGTTTTGCAGGTGTTCCAACACATTTTCAGGTTCTCCTTCGTAAATCCGACAGCTTTAAGATAACTTCTTTTCCTGATCTAAGGTATGTCACTCAGGCAGGAGGTAAACTTCATGACGCTTTTATCGAAGAATTTATTAAAACATTCCCTGACATAAAATTTTATGTAATGTATGGCCAGACTGAGGCCACTGCCCGCTTAGCCTGGTTACCGCCTGAAAAACTATCGGTAAAAATGGGCTCCTGCGGGAAAGCTATTCCCGGAGTTAAAATAAAAGTGGTCGATGAGAAAGGTAACCAGGTAAAACCAGGAGAAATTGGAGAAATATTGGCAAGTGGTGACAATATTATGCAAGGATACTATAAAGATGCTGAATCGACAGGCCAAACGTTGAACAACGGATGGCTCCATACAGGAGATCTTGCTACCATTGATGATGAAGGTTATTTATACCTGAAAGCACGAAAGAAAGAAATTATAAAAGTAGGCGGCAGGCGCATTAGCCCTAAAGAAGTCGAAGAAGTTATTGTGTCTATGCCGGAAGTGATCGATTGCAGTATCGAGGCTGTTGACGATGAATTATTGGGCGAAAGTATGAAAGCTATGGTAATCATCAAGGAACAAAAGAACATTACAGCGGATGATATAAGAAGCTGGTGTGCTGAAAGACTTGCCTCCTACAAAGTTCCTCAGATCATTCAGATTGAAAACAAGATAAAAATGTCATCGACCGGTAAAAAGATAAAATCGTTCAAATAAAAAATTTATTTGTGTTTAGTGAAGAGATTAAACCACATATTTCTTAATAAGACTTTATCTTATGATAATTTCAGGAGCCAGGGTCAGCATGCCCTGGTTTTTTTTTGTTTTCCGCATATCTTTTCAGACATGCACCTCCCGGATTTGTTCTAATGCGTAATCTTGGTTAATTCATTACTCTCCATGCCATCACCCCTTCATTCATTCTTCCCTTCTCCCGTTCTCCCATTCGTCTACTCGTGTGGCTTTTTTGTGCGTAAAGTAAATCCCTATTGGCATATATCGAGGGGGAAAACATTCGTCAATTAAAACATAACATTCGTCAAAAAAAACCGTATATATATCAAACTACTATACTAAACTTTTTTTATCATGATGGGCAAAAAATGTGGTTGCTATGGGCAGCTATTTATTCTCGCATTCTTCTCATTCCTTTTTGAACCCACCTACACAAATACATATTATGTTGCAGCAACCGGAAGCAACGACAGCTATCCAGGTTCTATAACACAACCATGGGCAACATGGCAAAAAGCTTTTAATACTGCTATGGCGGGTGACACCGTTTATTTCCGTGGCGGAGTATATTATTTAGGGGCCAACGATCATGTAATTCATGACCCGGGTTCCAACCATGGTCACAATGGTACTTATAAAGATCCTATCTGTTTTTTTAATTACCCTGGTGAAGTACCGGTTTTAGATGCTATCGGACATACAAATGTTATTGATGCAACAGCTTTTGAAATTACACGCTCAACTTATATTAAATTCAGAGGATTAACAATAAGAAACCAACGACAACATGCAGGAGTCGCCGACCAATGGATTGCTTCCATGGAATTGTATGATAATGGAAACCTCTACCTGGACCGGATGGTATGTCACAGCGGAGGTGGCTATGGGATATGGTTCAGAGGGTATGATACCTTGTATCTCACCAATTGTGATAGTTATGATCATTGCGATACTCTTCGCGCTGATGGTGAAATTGGAAACCGGTCCGATGGCTTTCAAATATCCAGCGGAAGTGATGTTGGCGATTATACTTATATCTATGGCTGCCGAGGATGGAACAACTCTGATGACGGCATGGAAGTGAGTACCGGAAGGGAATGTTATGTTATTAATTGCTGGATGTTCAACAACGGAAGGTTCGATCACGGTGCTGGAACTGGTTTCAAATATGGTCCGGCATACGAAAAATCGTTTGATAAAAGAATAACGAGGAATTGTATTGCTGCAAATAATAAAGGAAATGGTTACTCCGATCAGAACCTGCAGAGTGATACAGACGGTCCTATACAGCATTTTTACAATAATAACTCCTATAGAAACAGAGTGGCATTTGATAGCGACCAGGGTGACTTTGTTTGCGGAACTGGATATACAGATGAGATTTTCAGGAATAATATAGCTTATGAAAGCACCTACGGAGTTGTTAATGGTAACTATCCGTCTTACTATACGGTATATCTTACGCTATGTGCTCAGTCATCAAATCATGCTATTCAGGATCATAATACCTGGATTTATTCATCACAAAGCCCGTTTTGGGAAAAGAATCCAGCTGTCACAGTAACAAACAGCGATTTTATTAGTCTTGATGTAAATCAATTAAGCCAACCCAGAAAAGCAGATGGATCGCTTCCTGATATTACATTTATGAAATTGGCAGCGGGATCCGACCTGATAGATGCTGGAGTCGATGTCGGAATTCCTTTTTCCGGAACTGCTCCTGATATGGGATATAGTGAGTATTATGTTCCTGCTGTTCCGGTAACAGTTGTGACAGTGACTGGTGCAGGTGGGGCAACAACAATTACTACCGACGATGGAAC
>CAZWIU010000150.1:0-7717 GCA_964634105.1 uncultured Bacteroidales bacterium
TGTGTTGTTTTATTAATTATAGATTGTTTCATGGCACCATTGCGGATAATCATATAATTTAGTATCTTTCGGGCTGCAATTTTTTACGGTGAGTATGCAGCCTTTATCAGAAAAGAAAGAAGAGAAAAAGTACTTTGGGTTTAAGCGGAATATCCTGTTTACCGGACTGACAAGTTTCCTGACTGATACTTCCGTAAAGATGGTGTATTCGGTAATGCCCATGTTCCTGCTATCCATTGGCGCTTCCAAGACCAGCTTATCGCTCATTGAAGGAATTGCAGAGAGCACCGCCGCTTTGGTAAAAACGCTTTCAGGTTTCTGGAGCGATAAAATAGGCAAGAACAAACCCTTCATGCTCATTGGTTATGGCATTTCTGCGCTTGTTATACCTCTTTATTCATTTGTGGTTTCACCGATGCAGGTACTCTGCCTGCGGTTTGCCGAAAGGTTTGGCAAAGGCATCAGGACGGCTCCACGCGATAGTTTGATCGCCGGATCAGCAACAAATAATGAAACAGGAAAAAGCTTTGGCTTGCAGAAGGCCATGGACAATAGCGGTGCTATCGTTGGCCCGCTGATAGCATTTGCCCTGTTAGTGTTTTTCCCCGGCAACTACAGGTTGATTTTCCTGCTGTCGGGTATACCTGCAATCCTGAGTATATTTGTTATCCTGTTCGGCATAAAAGAAGCTAAAAAGAATAAGGAAAGCCTCTTCAGGAAATTTCGTTTTAAGGAATTTCCACGGGAGTACTATCTTTTCCTGGTGATCATTTTCATTTTTACGTTAGGAAATTCAACCGATGCGTTGCTTTTGGTAAAGGCTAATGAAGTAGGAGTGAAGGTAGCTTTTATACCCCTTGTATACCTGGTTACAAATTCGGTATCTGTCTTGTTCTCCATTCCGTTAGGATCTCTTGCCGATAAAATCGGGAAAGAAAAACTGCTTGTAGGAGGCTTTCTGGTCTATGCTGTTGTTTATTTCGGATTCGGCGCTGCGCACAGTGTTCTGGTAATTGTTTCCCTCTTTGCATTATATGGCTTTTACTCGGCTGCCACCGACGGAGTCCAGAAGGCATTTGTTTCTGATATGGTCGATAGCAATAAACAGGGCACCGGCCTGGGTATTTATAACACATTATTAGGCATCACCTTATTACCGGCAAGTTTGATAGCAGGAGTATTGTACGATAAAATCAACTCGAGTATTCCGTTTTATCTTGGAGCAGCAACAGCCTGCCTCTCAGCTATCCTGATGGTATTATTTGCCAGGCGGAAAAAATAAAGGAAATGATGCGTAAGGAAATCTCAACAACTTCTTATTTTAGAAAATATAGATACGGCCAACGAGGTAATATTCTATTTTTACTGCTGCAAAATCCTCATCAGGAATACAATGCTTCTGGAAGCCTGGCACCGGGGTCAAAAATGGATCCACTTCGACGATTCTCTTATCGACGATGAATTCTGTGTGAGAGAAGAAAATCATGTTTCAAAAGAGGGTTTCTCTGCCTCGCACCTGATCATTTCGATGAAAGGTTGCTATATCATGTATGGCAGCCATAAGACGAACGAGGTTCAGGAGGTAAGATCAAAACAGGATTGCAATGTGGCTATTCTTTCTTTTCAGCTAAACGGACAATTCACCGTTAACGAAAAGAACTACCAGCCATACAGGATATTTGATAACGATCTGCATACTACTTTTTTTACCAATAAGAGAGAGTTGGTCTTCCAGGCGCCCCCTGTTTTTGAAAACTTCCGGATTATTCTTTCACCCGCGAAGTTCCGGGAATTGCTAGCCAAATATCATGGACGGTTTTCAATTTTTTCAGATAAAATTAAAAAGGGCGAGTATTTCAACCTGTATGAGATCCCGCTGCCTATCACACCTAAAATGAAGATGATCATACACGATATTATTCACCATAAGATCTCTGATCCCCTGCTGTCGAAGGTATACTACGAAACAAAAATAACCGAGCTGTTTGGGCGTCAGCTGGAACAGGTTTATTCGGTACAACAAAACAACACCATCGTACTTTCTGCAGCCGACAAGATAAAAATATATGAAGCCCGTGAGTTGCTGATTCAAAACCTTCAACAGGAGCCGCCGACAATTACCCAGCTGGCACGAATGGTGGGAACGAACGAAAATAAACTAAAGCGGGGATTTAAAGAGATATATGGGAAGAGTATATTTAACTACCTGGTGTCGCATCGCATGGAAAAAGCAATTGTTATGATGGAGGATGAGAAATTGTCGCTCGATGAAATAGCATTCCTGGTGGGGTATACCGACAGCGCCCATTTTTCAAGAGCCTTCAGAAAGGAGAAAGGAATACCTCCCGGTCAGTATCGCAAAGAACTTCCCGGGAAATAGCTTTCAGCCAAACCGTTTCTCAAATTTCAGATAGAGAAAAAGATTGTAGATGAAGTGAACAATTGCAGCGCCAGCAATATAAAGCCACCGTTCGGGAACGGAAGAGAATACCGCTCTCTCAATCCACCACAAGGGTGTGATCCCCATCACCCATCGCCAGTTGCCTGTCAGAAAGTAATCGATCAGGATTGGCATTATAAGAATACCCATTCCTTTCGAAAGCGCTATTCCTTCTACCTTATTACCGGCATAGGCACCCAGGAATAATAATACCATAGGGGCTTCGGAAGAAACGATAACGGATATCAGAACAACCTGGGGCATATTCAGCGTGTTGTGAAAGCCGGTGAGGTACATGAAAGCAACACACATAACAATGCTAATGCTGACAGGTATGAACATACGTATCCAAAGATAGCCACTCTTCCCCAGGGGTGTAATTGCCAGGTAACTGATAAGGCCGCCGTCGCGCTCGTCGAGCAGGATAAAGCCATAGACCATCCCCATCAGCATTGGTATTAAGGGGAGTAAGAATAAATTGCCAACAAGGTAATATGCTTCCAGCGGGAAATTGAAATACCGTGTTGTTATATCCGATATAAGGGGAAAGAGCAGGAGTGCAACCAGTGTCAGTAAGACCGGCGCAATCATACTAATCATCAGCATCGGGTCGCGACCAATATTTTTCAGATCGCCTTTTACTAAGTATATATCTCTGTTCATGGTGTGACTTATTTCTCGATAATATATTTTAAAAACTGTTTCTTCGCCCATAAATAGGCCAGTATGCTCCATAGGATAAGTACTGCAGTATCTGCAATAATTCCTTTTACAATCTGTTCCTCAGGAGGTGTTAGCAGAAGGTCGACAGCTGCGTTTACTGGAAAAATTACAGAAATATCGGGGATGAAAAAATAAAGGGCGACCGGAGCCACTGTTATTAAACCGCCTAACATTATTCCTGATAAATACTCATTCAGGGTATTCACCCGGGCTGCTATCCCCAGTCCGATGAAAGTGAAGAAGATCGATGATAGAATCACGGCCGAAAGCATAGCTACCGGGTTAGGGAGCATTCCTCCGGGAAGGAAGCCGATAAGCGAACTGGTCAGTAATGCCAGGATGGTGAGCGATATTACTTTTCCCCACAGGTATGTCGATAACTTTAATGGTGTTATAAACAGGGTTTGCAGGATGCTCTGCTGCTTTTCAAGCAAAACAAGGGCCCCTACAAATGTCAATCCCATCACAGAGGTATCGCTTAAAAGTATGTAAGCAGTAACATCCATCCGGACCGACTGTGGCAAATAAAACAGGAGCAGTATATAGATCGTTACAAGTATAGCATACACTGTGTAAAAGCCCTGTTTCAGCTGAAAGAGGATATCATATTTTGTAAGTTTCAGTAACATATTCGTCTAATTTTAAATTTTATTCTTATTAGCTTTTAGCTCTTGGCTCTTGGCTCTTGGCTTTTGGCTTTTGGCCGTACTACTATATACTAAACTATACCAGCTGCTTACCGGTTACCTTTATGAAAATATCTTCGAGGGTTGCTTCCTGCGTATGGATGGTCTCAACATTTTTCTCATTTAAGGTTTTCAGAAAGTCGATATTAGACCCCAGGTTTTTCAGGTCGAATTCCTGGGTTTCAACATGATGGTCGACGCGATAACGAACTTTTACCGATTTCTTCCCGTGCTGTAATTTCAACCGTTCGGGAGAATCGATGATCGGAAGTTGTCCCTCGATCATAAAGGCAATGCGGTCGCATAGCTCATCGGCATCATTCATGTTATGGGTAGTCAGGAATATAGTGGTTCCCTTTTCCCTCAGTTCCAGGATAAAATCCTTAATAAGCCGGCTATTTGTCGGATCGAGTCCCGAGGTGGGTTCATCCAGGAACAGCAGCCTGGGCTTGTGCATAATGGCCCTGATAAAGTTCAACCGCATTCGCATTCCTTTTGAATAGGCTTCAACCTGCAGGTTTCGGTCTTCCCATAATCCCACACGGCGAAGTAGCTCTTCCGGATCATATTTTTCGCAGGTATAGAACGAACCAAACAGATTCAGATTCTCCAGCGCTGTGAACTTTAAGTAGAGGTTCGGAAATTCGAATTCGACTCCGATGTTCTCATAAAACTTCTTGTCGATATTGCTGATTTCCCGTCCGCGCAGCATAACAGTGCCTTCATAGTTTTTCAGCACTCCGGTCAGCACTTTCTGTGTTGTACTTTTTCCAGCCCCGCTGGGTCCCAGAAAGCCAAATATCTCGGAGTCGTTCACTTCGAATGAGATATTCTTAAGCGTCGGAAGCTGCTGTCCGCTGTAAGTGAAAAGTAAATCCTTAACTTCTATCATAATACATATCGTTTAATAACGGATCGAAATTATGCAGCAGCTTGTTTTTAAAATTGCCCTATCGGGACTAATTATTGCCCAAAACGAATTTTAGCAATTTGGGTTAAATACTGATTGCAGATTAGCAAATCTTGTCAAGAGTAATAATATGGGTGCTTGTACTTTTGTTCCTGTTACCGGTAAATAGAATTATGTTGTACTTAACAATTATCAATTATGAATAAGAAAATTGAAATAAAACCAATAGGTTCGGTAAAGGCTGAGAACAATGCGTTCTCAATACATATCGACAAAGAATTTTTGCCCGGATTAGCAAGCCTTGAAGGGTTCAGCCATCTGCAGATATTATGGTGGGGGCACCTGTTCGATGATAACACTTACAGAAGTAATCTGGTAAACAAGAAACCCTATAAGAAAGGGCCCGAAAAAGTAGGTGTTTTTGCCACTCATTCGCCCATTCGTCCTAATCCTGTCCTGTTAACAACAGTTTTTGTCCAGCACATCGATTATGAAAATGGGATAATCTATACCCCATATATCGATGCCGAAGCCGGAACCCCTGTTCTGGATATTAAGCCCTATCATTTAGAAGAAAGGGTAAAGGATTGCATGGTTCCGGGGTGGTGCAGCCACTGGCCGGAATGGTACGAAGATTCCGCGACATTCAACTGGCAAAACGAATTCAATTTTTAACTAATTTGCAGGCGCTTCGGAAAAATACCCCCGTAGCGCCTTCTTAAAACCTATGACCAATAAGGATGTTATTTTAAAATCGATCAGATTTATTGAGAACAACCTCAAATCAGACATCGATATTTTAATGGTATCGCGCGAAGTGTGCTATTCGTTATATCATTTTATCAGACTGTTTCAAAGTATCACAGGCTTCTCGCCCAAGAATTATATTCAGCAGCGCAGGCTGACTGAGGCTGTATACGAGTTGAGGGATTCGGATAAAAAGATACTGGACATTGCCTACGATTTTCAGTTTGGCAGTCACGAAGCATTTACCCGTGCTTTTCGCAAACAGTTTCATATTAACCCTACCGAAGTCAGGAGAGGATACTCGTTAGCCAATTTGCCCTTGATGAGCCCGATCACGGCCGATTTTATCCATCAGTCGGGTCAGATTAAATTCCGCGAACCTGAGATGGTTAGGCTTTCTGAAAAAACATTGGTTGGAATATCCTTCTTTATCGACGATAGTTGTGAAATAACTGACCTTTCAAAAGAATGGCAACGATTCTGTAATGAGGCACAATCAATTAAGAACAGGATTACGCCGGAACGATACTACCAGGTACAATACTGGTCAGACAAGCAGGACCTGGGTGGAATGTATTTTTTTACAGGTATTGAGGTGAGCGAGGTTTCCGGTCTTAATCCTTTATTTGTTGTCAAGATTCTGCCCGGGGGAAATTATCTTAAGTTCATTCATAAAGGCCTTTCCAATATGGTCGGCTATACTTATAAATATATCTATACACAATTCCTGCCCGATACCGGCTATAAACTGACAAAACCTCTTAATTTTGAATATTATGGCGAAAGTTTTTTAGGCGCATGCAATGAACAATCGGAAAGTGAAATTTATATTCCGGTGGAGTAATGTTTTAGTGTTGTGTTCGTTGTAATTGTATTATATCATAAACATTGCTGTCCGGGTAAAACGAATGGATAACCCTAACGTATGGTTATAGCAAGAGTTATTCGCATTTTTGATTTAGTGTGCTTGAACAATTAAAATTAGAATTTATGCCACAAGGACACTACGACACAATGGTTTCACAAATATGCAACAGGCTAAATATAAACTTCTTAGTGTTTTCTTTGAGCCTTGGTGATTTAGTGGCATATAAATTTTTTAACTTTTACCGGACAACAGTGATAACATAAATTGTAAACCAAAACTAACATCATGAAAAAGAATTCATTAATCTTTTGGAGCCTGCTGCTGATATTGTCATTCACTGCCTATAGCGTGCAAGCCTCCGATCTGAATAAATTTTTACTGAATAACGGATACACCCCTGTTGAAATTACAAAGAACATAGCCGGGCATCTTATGGTGAAAGCAACCGTAAACGGTGTTGAGGGAATGCTGATCATTGATACAGGTGCAGGCGGTACAGTAATCGATCAAAGCATGGCTGACACCTTAAAACTTAAGCTGGAACTTGACAATATAGATACTACCGGCGCCGGTGCAGGCGGCGGTATGCTCCAGGTAATCCCATCAAAAGATAATACAGTAATTCTGGACAAAATAACAATTGAGAACTTCACCTTAGCGGTAATGAATCTTGAGCATGTCACTTCGGCATACAAGCAAATAGGCATAACGGAGCTAATCCTCGGGGTAATCGGATTTGACCTGCTTGAATCGTATAAAGCCTTGATCGATTACGATAATATGAAGCTGTGGATGAAAAAATAATTGCCATACACCGATCTTTGAGAGGGATAGTAATCCAACATGGTACAGTCATTTTTCACGCGACGATAAGAAATCCAAACCAACATCAACATAAAATAACTATGAATAGATCTGCCTGCGGTTTGATGTGTAACGAATGTCAATTCTACCAAAAAGAATGCGACGGTTGTTATGCTGTGAAAGGAAAACCCTTCTGGACTGCCCAGGTTCCTGGAGCTGGTATTTGCCAGCTGTTCGACTGTGCAATCAATATCAAAGGATTTAAGGACTGTGGCGGTTGCCCCGAATTGCCCTGCAACATGTTCATCGATCTGAAAGATCCAAGTATCCCGGATGAGGAACATAAAAGAATGATCCGGGTGAGGGTGAATAATCTTCGCGGTTAACGGGCAATTGAAATCAGTCTGGAATTACAACGCAACCAATTTGCCTTAACGTACATCATAGCTATAGTTTATAATCTGAATGTTATGAGTATAAAATATTATTTAGGGTTTGCTGATTTTCTCAGCATAAATTATTAGCAAAAATTAAATTTA
>CAZWIU010000151.1:0-7270 GCA_964634105.1 uncultured Bacteroidales bacterium
GTTTAATTAACCAATTGCTTGATATTTCTGAAATTGAAGCCGATCATATGAAATTGAAAGTGAGTGAGGGTGATATTATTGTGTATATAAAAGAGATAGCTTCACTTTTCCGATGGCTGGCCGGGCAAAAGGATATTCAGTATACCATTGAATCATCTCTTGATCATTATCAGGGCTATTTTGATAGTGATAAAATTGAAAAGATCTGCTATAACTTGCTGTCAAACGCATTCAAATTTACTCCTCAGCAGGGGAAAATAAATCTGAGATTAGAAATAACGGATATGTCGAATGAACGATTTGCAGGATATTTGAGGATAATTGTCCGTGATTCAGGGATGGGGATCAGCGATCAGGAGCAGGCCAGAATATTTGAAACATTTTATCGGGCTACTGAAAGTAAAATGTATACCAAGGATGGTTCAGGAGTTGGGTTGGCGCTTGTTCGTGGATTGGTCGACGTGTATCGGGGGGAAATTACTGTCGCTAGTAAGGAAGGTAAGGGTTCAGAATTTTGTGTGTATTTGCCTGTTCAGAAATCCTCCTTCGATCCGACAGAAATTATTACCATCAAAGACCACGAAATACCCCTTACTGTCGATATTTATGACCTGGAGCACGGGTTTATTGATACGGGATCATCGGACGAGAAGGAAGCATTAATAAAAGATACAAAAGAACAGAAGCCCATAATCCTTATCGTTGAGGATCATGATGAACTTCGTAAACATTTGGTTAAACAGTTTTCACAAAAGTACAGTGTGATTGATTCCGGAAATGGAAGGGAAGCACTCAACCTGGCCCTTGAACATATTCCGGACCTTATTATCAGCGATATCATTATGCCGGAAATGGATGGGATTGAGCTTTGTTCCCGGTTAAAAAGTAACGAAAAAACTTCGCATATTCCCATTTTACTATTGACAGCCAAAGCTTCTGATGAAGACCAACTTAAGGGAATGACATCAGGAGCCGATGCTTATCTGCCCAAGCCTTTCGATAATAAGCTTCTTATGGCCTCGGTTAAAAATATGATAGAGTCGCGTAAAAAACTGAAAGAAAAATATAGCCGTAACCTGTTGATAGAGCCTACCGAAATTTCAATTACATCGCTCGATGAGAAATTTCTCAGGAAGGCTATTTCCCTGGTTGAAAAGAATATTTCCGATCCCACCTACAGTGTCGAATTGTTTAGCCGTGACATTGGTATGAGCCGTTCCCATCTGCACCGTAAATTTGTCGGACTGACAGGACACTCACCCAGCAGTTTTATTCGTACAATACGAATGAAAAGAGCCGCCCAGTTGCTTACAAAAGGACAGCTGACGGTTTCTGAAATTCTTTTTGAAGTCGGCATAAAAAGTCGTTCCTATTTTACCAAGAGCTTCAGGGAACAATTCGGAGAATCACCTACTGACTTTGCTGCAAAAAATAAAAAATCAATACGCGATAATTTGGATATCAACATTAAGTAGCGTAAAATCGATTTAAGAGCTAAACAGTTTTATTGAATATTCAGCAGGGAACGTTGGAATAGTATGAAATTTATCGATCATCCGGCCTGCCTCCTTCGTTCGTTGAACCGTTTAAGAACCTTTTAAATTTCGATATTTTTTTTAATAAATGTCCGTATTGATACCTAATTGCCAAGAATACACACACCTAAATCCCTGCCTGCCTGACTTAAATGTCAGTTTAATCGGCAGGCAGGCCCTCTCAGGTGAGGACTTACTACCCGCAAATCCTTCCCCCTCTTGAAGAGGGGGACAAAGGGGGTGTGTTGTTTTATTATACACACCTCTAAATCTCCTCTCAAGAGGAGACTTTTTCTGAAGTGGATGAATTAATCCATTTCGTTTTTTATGATTCTCTCAACCTGGAGTCATCCTTCTCTATTTATAGGGCGGATAGGAGGGGGTGTGTCATATAGTCTTTCATTATGTTAATCATTCTACCAAAATTTAAATAGGTTCTTATCCTTGTTTTTAACTAGTAAAGGATATTACCTTTCATATAAAATGGGACATTAGAGACTATTTATGAGACAACATAAGTCGGCGGTTACCCGGCCTGGTAGTATATTTAGCCGATTTTTCTAACCCTATTTTACCATTTTGAAACACAATAAAAAACTTCGAAGATTATTTATCATCGAACTTCTGATAATGATGGGTATCATTATATCTATTATGTTTTTAATAATTTTCATGTAATTAAACCTAACACCTATGAGAAAAAAGCTAACGCTAACATTGAAAATTCAGAAAACTTATCGTTTTCTGGCTGTTATACTGGCGTTTTCCGTATGCTGTATGCTTACGGGAAATTTGTATGGCCAGGCGAATCAGCAAATCACCGGGAAGGTGACGGAAAGTTCCACAGGCGCTCCACTGCCTGGTGTCACTATTGTTATTAAAGGCACATCGACCGGTACAGTTACTGATCTCGATGGCAACTATTCACTGCTCGCTGCACCATCCGATATATTGGTGTTCAGCTACATGGGTTACCTTACAGAGGAGATAACAGTGGGATCGAACACCGTTATTGACCTTGGTATGACTGAGGATATAATCGGTCTTGAAGAAGTTGTGGTAACCGGTTATGGAATTCAGAAAAAGAGTGACCTTACGGGAGCTATTGCTTCGGTTTCAAGTGAAAAGCTGACAGAAGTACCTACAATCGGAGTCGACCAGGCATTGCAGGGAAGGGCTGCAGGAGTCAGCATCGTTGAAAGATCAGGAAGAGCCGGCGAGAGACCCCAGATCCAGATAAGGGGTATTACTTCGATCAATGATATCACCCCATTGATTGTTATCGACGGCGCTGTATATAAAGATGCCAGTATCCTTGGATCTCTTAATCCCAATGATATTGCTTCCGTCGAAGTATTAAAAGATGCTTCTTCTGCGGCTATCTATGGTGCTTCGGGTGGTAATGGGGTAATCATTATCACTACAAAAAAGGGAGAAAAGGGGAAAATGGTTACCAACTTCAATATGTATCGTGGTATTGAATACCCGGTTGGTAAGATTGAAATGATGAACTCCCAGCAATGGCTGCAGACAGTTGAGGAAGTCAATCCAAACGACGTAGGCGTTACATCCCGCCCCGATACTTTCCCGACATATGACTGGCAGGACTACGTCTTTGAACCGGCCTCAAGCCAGAATTACGACATATCTTTCAGCGGCGGATCAGAAAAATCCACCTATATGATCAGCTCAAGTTATAATAAACAGGATGGTATTATACGTAACAGCGATTACCAGCGTTTTACCCTGCGGGTAAATTCCGACCATAAAATGACCAAACGACTGACTATTGATGAAAAGCTTTACTATGTTTTTTCCCGTAATCTTGGATTCAGTGAAAGTTTATGGCATCAATACTATGATGGCCCAATCCGTCCTTCTATTCAGATGGCACCTGCAATACCCGACTATCTGCCTAATGGCGATTGGGCAAACCCTGAAGATTTCGGCCTTAGCGTTACAGGTTACAATCCTCTGGCAAAGCTCGATATGATTGACAGAACACAGAATTCCAACATGTTCGATGGCAATGTCGGGCTTAAACTGGATATTATTAAAGGGCTGACTTTCACAAGCCGTTTTGCTGGCAGAATGGGTTTTACCGATATCAAGGAGTTTCAGAATGATTATTATAACACAACCCTCGACAGGCGATTACCTAGTGAAGTGAAATTATTGGCTGAGATATATAAAGATATGGTATATAACGCACAGCAATACCTGACTTATGATTTTTCCATTGCCGATGCCCATAATTTTTCGTTGATGGCAGGTATGGAAGCTGCACAGGAGTGGGGAATCGACTATAATGGTGAACGTAATGGCATGCCCAGCGACCGGCCAGAGTTGCTTTATTTCAGATTATCAGAAGATAATACTTCAGATAATCAGATTATTAATGGGAGTGGTTATAAAAGAAGATGGCTTTCCTATTTCGGAAGGTTAAATTACGATTACAAAGGAAAATACCTGGTCACCATGAATATACGACGCGATGGTCACAGCGATTTCGGTCCCGACTTCCGTTTCGGTACTTTCCCATCTATTTCGGTTGGCTGGAAATTTTCCGAAGAAGCCTTTATGCAAAATCAATCACTCATTACCTTCGCCAAGCTTCGATATGGTTACGGTGAATCAGGTGCTTACTCGAAGTCAGGGTCTCCTTACTTAAGCCTTGTAAGAAATCCGAATCATTTCGGGTATGCCTTCGATAATGTTACACCTTCGATGGGTGCAGCCCCGGTTCAATTAGCAAATCCTGAAATTCACTGGGAATCTGTTAATACATCAAATGTTGGGTTAGACCTGGCTTTACTGAATAATAAGATTACACTCACCGCAGAGTATTTTACCAAGGTTAACGATGGTATGCTTATGCTGAAAGATGTTCCTTTCGAAGCCGGTACATATTCAATGGGCAGAGACGTTGATGGCGATGCAACCAGTCCGGAAGTCAATATAGGGAGTATTAAAAACTCTGGTTTTGAATTCACAATAGGTTACCGTAAGATGGAAGGCGATCTGCAAGGAGCTTTCGATCTTAACTTTTCCACACTGAGGAATGAAATACTGGATCTGGCGACCGACTCAATGACTGTTCCGACCGCTGCAGTTCATAATATCACCAATATTACCCTGAACTGAATCGGAGACCCGGTTTCACAATTCTGGGGATGGGAGATTGATGGAATGTGGACGCTGGAAGATTGTGAAACAGATGAGAACGGAGAATACATTCGCGACAACAGAGGCAGATACCTGATACTGTATTATATTGACACCGATGGCGATACAGTCTGGGCGCAAGACAATGCCCAACCGGGCGATGCCAGGTTTGTTGATGTCGATGGCAATGGTGAAGTACTGGACCAAGGAGACAAGGTAATTCTTGGTAGTCCGCTGCCTAAACTTGTATATGGTTTTTCATTCGAACTAAAATATAAAGGTTTCGACTTCTCGGCATTCTTTAATGGAACTCTTGGTAACAAAATATTCAACGGTACAAAACAGTATACCTATTATTATCAGGGTACTCCGAATCATGCAGCTGCATTTGCCGATCGTTATGTGGTTAACGATATCATTAAACTTGACCCCATAACAGGACAGGAATATATTGCGGTGCCACAAAACCGCGATACCGATGTAATGAGGAACGATGCATCAAACTATGCCCGGCCTACTTCATTCTATATCGAAGATGGTTCATACCTGAGGTTACGGAATGTTTACCTGGGATATACATTCCCTTCAGCCTGGACACAGAAAATTAAAGTTGAAAAGTTCAGGGTCTATGTGGGCGCTAAAAACCTGTTTACGTTGACCAATTACTCTGGCATTAACCCGGAAGTTGGAGACAGGGGCCTGTTGGATATGGGTATCGATATAGGAGTTTACCCGGTAACAAAAATGTATCTATTCGGCGTAAACCTGACATTCTAACCGTTATAATTACTTTAATATATGAATACGATGAGAAACAATATATTTAAAAAAATAGCAATTCTGCTTACTGGTTTGCTGCTATGGTCTTGCAGCGACAGCTTTGTGGATGTACCACCCATTGCCGCTATCAACAGCGGATCGTATTATTCCAGTATGGAGCAGGCTGAAGCAGCTGTGACTGCTGCCTATTCTACTTTCTGTAAAACTACTGCCTGGGACAGGGATCTTATAATGGTATTTGGAGATGTTACTTCCGATGATGCTGAGTCAGGTGGCGATTTCGAAAACGAAGTTCCTGATATCGAAGTTTTTAATCGGTTAGGAACACAGCTGTTGACTTCCAACGCTCATCTCAGGGAAATGTATGGCATACTTTACAGAGGCATTTACTTTGCCAATGTGGCAATTGAGAACATACCAACTGTGTTGGATTTCGACGAAACCGCATCAGAAGCTATTATTAATACACGTATTGCTGAAATGAAATTCGTCCGTGACATTAACACGCTATACCTGACCCATATTTTTGGCCCGGTTCCCCTGGTCGATCATGTACTTAATCCAAGTGAATACAATATACCCAGATCAACTTTACGGGAGTTGTATGACTTTCTGGAACAAGATCTCAAAGAAGCTATCGAAGTTTTACCGGAGAAAAGCCAACTGGCGCCTGAGGATATCGGACGAGCTACCAAAGGTGCATGCCGGGGTTTGCTGGCAAGGATGTACCTGTTCGAATCATCCTATGCACATTATTATCCAGGCGATGAACGTTTTGAAGGCTTGACGGAACGTTGGCAGGATGTACTCGACGTTTGCGAAGAGATCATTAATTCAGGCGAATACCAACTGGTTGGGGCTGAAGGTGAAACATACGATACCTGGCATAGCCCAAATACAAACGGCTATCGTTATATATTTTCACTCGAAGGCGATAATAACGATGAGTCAATATTCGAGGTTCAGTATGTCAATGATGAACAAAACTATGCACAGACACGTGCCGGTTCATTGGTTCAGTGGACTTCACCACGCTATTATAATAACGCTTCAGGAAATCAGACACAGACAAGTATGTGGGGCTTAGGATGGCCTACCCAGAGCATTTATGATGAATTTGAACCGGGGGATATACGTCTCCAGACCGCTATTCTGGAACCGGGTGATTCAATAGAAGTGCTCATAGGCGATTCACCTGCCAAAATGCCGATTAATTTTGATAATAGTGCTACAGGATATTACCAGGGGAAATACATTCTTGCTGCAGACCAGTTTCTTTTACTGGGTCCTCATGCATGGCAAAAATCTCCTGCAAATGGTAAAATTCTACGCCTGGGTGAAGTATACCTGATGGCTGCTGAAGCTGCTATTATGTTGGGCAATAATGCAAAAGCCACTACCTATATTAATGCAATACGATCAAGAGCAAGGGCATGTGGAGGAGGTGCTGTTCCTGCCGACCTGAGCGGTACTATTACTATGGATCAACTGATTCATGAACGCCGGGTTGAGCTGGCTTTCGAAGGCCGTCGCTTCTTTGACCTGGTTCGCTGGAACCTGGCAACAGAGAAAGTAAATGGCTCTACTGCTGATGGCTTTGATATTATTTTCGAGTCACCCAAGCACGACTTCATGCCCTTACCGGATTATGAAATAACCACAAATTCTGCTTTAACACAGCTATATGGATGGTAAACGATGAGCAGATAGTAAACTAAAAGGGGGCCAAAGCCCCCTTTTTTATGTGCGCTATGCATGCCATTGTTCTATAGGGTGCAAGACCCGAACGA
>CAZWIU010000152.1:0-7154 GCA_964634105.1 uncultured Bacteroidales bacterium
TGGTGTGAGAGGACGGCAAAGCTAATTTATGGAACTTTGCCTCCTACTTTAATTCTTCGGCGGCAATATTTTAAATTTGTCCACTAATGATTAATATTCCTGATTAATGCTTAATTCTGTAACAGTATTTTGTGCTTCCAGTCGAAAATCGCCTGAAAAATATGTTGAGGTTGCCAGAGAACTGGCTGATCTCTTACTTGATAATAATATTGGTTTGGTATACGGCGGCGGTACGGTCGGATTAATGGGTTGCATGGCCGACCGGTATATTGAACGCAAAGGTAATATTACAGGTGTAATCCCGGAGTTTATGGTGAAGGTGGAATGGGCCCATCCGGGAGTGAAAAACATGATCATTGTGCAGGATATGCATGAACGTAAAAAAAGACTTATTGAAGGTACCGATGGTATCGTTGTGCTTCCTGGAGGTACAGGAACGCTTGAAGAACTGATGGAAGTACTCGCCCTGAAAAGGTTGGGGAAATACCTCAAACCTATTATCGTTGTTAATACCGGTGGTTTCTATAATCAACTGATCGATTTCTTTCATACAATGGTTGATGAGAGGTTCCTGCGCCATGAGCATCTTGAAGCATATTCATTGGTCAACAAACCATCGGAGGTCATTACGGCTTTGCTGAATACTCCATTGTGGACTTCAGATGTTATTGATAAGGCGCCGGTTTGAGGAGCTTTATAATTATTGAATTTGGAAAAAATTAATTTTTTTATCAAAATTTTTTTATCAAAACAAAATTTTTTATTATTGAACACATTATTATAATGGAATATAGTTAGAGGAAGTATTGGGGATACTTACTCGAGGTTCATTCTGGTAAGAAAGTTAAAATAGTAAATATAAACTGAAGAATCCTATTTTTATGAAAAATGGCAACAAGGATCTGTTACATCCTGTTGCCATCAATAATTGTTAAACAGAGGCTGAAAGCCTCATAACCCAGCAAAATTATGAAAAAACTAAGTTATTTGGTAGTATTATGTTTTTTTATGTTCTTCTCTTGTGACAATGAGCAGATTATTAAAGAGGAAATGCAGGATATCGAAACCTGTACTTTCAATGAAGCTATTGACCTGACAGCTTTAGCAATGGCAAAAGCACTAAAAAATGATGACTTAAGGCAAATCATTAAAACTGAAACGAATAAGCAATTCGACTATGATTTTGATGTTTTGTACAGATTTATTGAAAACATGAAAATAAAGGTCGAAGGTATGGGGGAGGTTACCATTGGCGAATTTCTAATCAGCCAGATAGAAGATGAGTTGAAAAATGCAAAATATGTCGATCGTAAGTATTTCGAAAACCTTTCTTTAAAAATCCCTAATTTGAACATATGTGTTCCTTTTCAGTATGAAAATAGCTGGCAACCAAGTTCATGTGTTCCTTCGGTAGCATCCTTCCCGGCTGATTTTGCAGATGAAGAATGTGATCAGGTTAGAGGATTCGACGCTGAAGGAAATAATTTCTGGATTACTAGAGATGATAAAGATTGGAAAAATCCAGTCATCATTGTAGGGCTTTCAAAAAGAGTTGATGAACAGGGTTATTTAAAAGTTAACGCAGGCAGCTTATACATAGAAAAGGAAAACCGTTGTATAACAGCCGACGAAGCATATGGATTTGCTTCTGATTATGCGAAAGCAGGGAATAAACCTCATTTTGAACCTATTTATGAGGTTGTTGATAATGATTTCTTTGAAAGAAGCAGAAATACGAATATTTATCAATGTGTCACTTCAAAGGACGAAGAAACTATCGAATTAAATCATAATGAAGATATTGAAGAAAACAAATGCGTTAATCCAACACCAACAACATTTCTTACCATACACCCAGCCATTGATTATAGTGGCGCTGTAACATTTTCTTGGCAAGATATGGGCGCAGTTCAATATGAAATCTGGAGAGGCATCGGTTCTGCAACTCCAACGCTATACGCAACAGTTGCAGGGACCACACAAAATTTTACTAATGCCTATTTAAATAATGGGGTGATCCATTGCTATAAAATACGATATAAGGATGCAAATGGATGCTACTCTGTATTTACTCCTACTGTAAACCATGTAATTGGATGGAGAAAAGCAAGAAACTATGAACACCTTGAAAAAATTTATCTGGATGGGACGTGTTGGAATGATATCAGTTGGGGAAAATTTAAAATGGTAGTAAAAATTATTGCAGTAAAATATAATTTTGCCGAAGGCCGGCTTGAATATCCTCCACTTCATATGGGAGAAGTATATGGATCTACTCAGATAAATCAATGGAGAACTTACAATAAAGAATTATTTTTATGGGACATGACGAAATATGCTTCAAACTATTGGATTTATTTTTATGAGGAAGATGGTGGTAATCCTATAGAAATAACTATTGGAACGAAGCTATGGATTGGTAATCCAATGGCTGGTGCAACTACTCCTGCTGGAGGAGAAGTTTCAGTTACACTTAAGTATACTGTTGATACAAGGGATGATAAATTTGGTTTTTATGAAGTATATAACCATAGCCTAACAAACCTTACCAATGGAATAGATATTCAACCTCCAAAAGGACAAGCAAGAGCTATCATCAATAGCTATTAATTATGAATATTGTGATAGGGATGTCTCAAAAGGTATCTCAAACGTCATTACGAGCGAAGCGCCGTAATCTGTTTCTGTTAATAATCAATAGATTGCCGGCCGGCCGGCAAGGCAGGCTCCAGTCGTACCGAAGTCTCGGTACTCCTTCGCAATGAAGCAAGCAGACCTTCTGAGACATCCCCATCACCCAAATAGAAAAATATGAGAATAAGTTTTAAGCTAACACTTATAACCCTGGCTGCTTTACTTAATCAATGTAATTCAAAGTATGATAAAGCAACTGTACTAACCGACTCAGCTAGTTTTGTTACTCATAGTACAGCTTTAGTCTACTGCCAGGTAATTGACAATGGCAATTCTGCTATTAGTTCAAGCGGTGTTGTGTGGAATATTTTACCAAATCCTTCAACACAGGATAGTCTGCTATTCACTGGTTCGGAACAGGGGAAATATAGTGTGGCTATAGTTGACCTTGAACCCAATACAACCTACTATACACGCGCCTGTGTTGACAATAGCATAGGCATATCGTATGGCGAAGAAATAAGCTTCACCACCAAAACCGTATCTACTTTTACTGATATTCGGGATAATAATATTTATACTGAAATACCCATTGGTGAACAAGTCTGGATGGGTGAAAATTTAAGGTACAACGCATCGGGTGAGAGTTACCCTGTCGAGAATGAGTTTATTCGGGACCTAAGCAAATTCGGGCGACTTTATTCTTTTGAAGTTTCCAATGAAGTTTGCCCCCAGGGATGGCATTTGCCCAGTGATGATGAATGGAAAACCCTGGAAAGGTTTCTGGGTATGCCTGAAGAAGCTATCGAAGGAGTTACATTCCGGGGAACAGATGAAGGGGGAAAAATAAAACACCCTGGAAATAAATACTGGGCGACATACGATGATGAAGTTACCAACGCAACGGGCTTCACTGCTTTGCCTGCTGGCGTTGCAGATATAAATGGCACAAATACTTCAGTTAAAAATTCAGCATATTTTTGGACTTCTCCCGATTCTGATGACAAAGTCTGGGTCAGATATCTCAACACAAGTGAAGGAGGAATCGGGCGTAAATCAACCATTACTGATAGCTATTTATCAATCAGGTGTATTAAAGATTAATTGGGTTTGTTTTTTAAAGAATGAAAAGTAAAAAAACCCTTCTTTTTATAGGCTTCTTTTGTTTAAATACATATTTTATTTTTTCGCAATCAAACGATTTGTTCGTTAAAGGTTATGTTGTGGATTCTGTTTCAGGGGAGCGTATTAACGGGGTTTCTGTTATCAATCCTGCTTCAGGAATAGTTAATTATTCAAATGAATATGGCTATTTCAGTTCCAGGTTAAAACCCTTAGAAAACAGATTGATTTTTAGTTCATTAGGATACAATACAACTCAAATAACTATCAATCAAAGTGTTGATACACTGTTTGTTATTTCACTATCCCCAAACTATCAGGAATTGGAAGAGGTAACTGTTACCTCGCAAGAGGGTAGTTATACTTCTGCCCGCTCCGGCCTGGCCCAAATTCCTGTCAGCAAGATCGAGAAGCTGCCCGTAATCCTTGGTGAAACCGATATCTTAAAATCTTATCAGCTTCTACCAGGGGTGCAATCAACAATCGAAGGAACAGCCGGAATGGTGATTCGTGGTGGCGACCCCGGACAAAACCTTATTTTGCTTGACGGTGTACCGGTGTATAATGTGAATCATTTGTTCGGGTTATTTTCTGTTTTTAATACCGATGCCGTTAAGGGCAGTACCCTGTTAAAAGGTACATTCCCCGCCCGTTACGGCGGATTTGCTTCAGGTGTAATGGATATTCGCATGAAGGAAGGGAATATGAAAGAATTCACAGTCGATGCATCCATCGGACTGATTGCTTCAAAACTCCTTGTGGAAGGCCCGATAAAAAAGGATAAAACCTCTTTTTTGATTACTGCAAGGCGTACCTATCTGGATCTTTTTGCTTACCCTTATTTCAAGCTATACCTGAAAGATAATGCTGTATGGAATTATAATTTCCATGATATTAACCTGAAGGTAAATCATATCTTCAATCTCTCGAACAGATTATACTTGAGTTTTTATAATGGCCGTGATAAATACGGATATAAAATGGAAGACATGAGTACTCTGCCAGCAACCGGCGAAGTAACTACAAATCTTGATAAGGAAGGATTTCACTGGGGAAATATTACCGGTACTTTGCGATGGAATTGTCAATGGGGAAAGCGCCTGTTCAGTAATATTACTTTTATTTACAGCCAGTATGAATTTGCTACTTCTAATGAAACTGAAGAAACAATAACCGGAGGGAGCAATGATAAACACTCGGTTTTTAAACTTGATTTCAGCTCGGGTATTAATGATTATGGTTCAACAATCGATTTGGATTATCAGTTGGGTACCTTACACCACTTGCGTTTTGGGGGCATGATCACACATCATCATTTTACACCCGGGGTGAATGTATATGATTTCCGGGATTTTTCAGGCCTTTTAGAAATTGATTCCATTAATAATGCCAAATCTTTAAATAATATTGAAACAGCTTTTTACCTCGAGGATGAATTCCAGCTAACCAGGCAGATAACAGTCCAGGCAGGAATAAGAAATACTGTTTTTTATACCGGCGTAACTTTCTATAATTCCTTTGAACCAAGGGTATTTATTAAATACAAATTGTCTGAAAAAATTTCAACCGAAGCATCCTATGCCAAGACTTCACAAAATGTCCATTTGCTAACAAATTCATCGGTAGGTTTTCCCACCGATCAATGGGTGCCGGTAACCGATATTATAAAGCCTGTTATTGCGCAACACGTAAATATGGCTGTTTTTGGGGAATTAGGGAGTCAATTTCATCTTTCGGCAGAAGGTTTTTATAAATCTATTGCTAATGTAACTGAATATGAGGAAAATGCCAATCTGAGCAAAAACTGGCAGGAAATTGTTGAACAGGGCAAGGGTACAGCGTATGGAGTTGAATTCATGGTTAAAAAAGAATTAGGCAAAACGACAGGTTGGCTTGCTTATACCTTATCAAAATCGGTACGCCGGTTTGAAAATATCAATTATGGCAGGGAGTATCCTTATAAATACGACCGGCGACACGACCTGAAAATTGTGGTGATGCACCGCTTTAATAGGAAGGTTGAGGTGAGCGCTGACTGGATTTTCACTTCCGGACATGCTGTGACATTGCCTCTTGCTTCAGTACCGGCAGATTGGACGAACAAATGTTTCATAGCCTACCAATATCCTGCTGATTTTCCTTATTATGAGGAAAAAAATAATTACAGGATGCCTAATTATCATCGGCTCGATATTTCTGCTAATTTTCATAAAGAAAAAAGAAACTACACAAGAACCATAAGCATTGGAATATACAATGTATACATGCATCATAATGCCTTATATTATGATTTCTATGCAGGTAAGCTTCGCAGTCACAGTATGATCCCGATAATGCCGGCCGTTTCTTACAACATTCATTTTAAGACACAATAAATATGATATGGAAGATCAATAATAGAGTTGGGGACATTATCCTGTTTCTTCTTTTCGTTTCCTGTACAACAAAAGAATATGAAATGGATCTGAAGGGTTATGAACCAAAACTGGCAGTGAATTCTTTTTTTCATCAAGGCGAACTATTTAAAGTGAGTATTTCTGCAACCCGGGCCATTACATCAGATGAACCGTTTATTGCTATTGATAATGCAGAGGTCGCTTTATATGAAAACAATACATTTGCCGAATACCTGGTTTGGCGTGAGAATGATTATTGGGCAGAAGAAATTGACAGGGGCTATTACTATAGCACCTTTACACGTGCATCGGAAGGAAATAACTACAGCATTGAAATCAATGTCCCGGGATATGATCAGGTTACGGCCGAAAGCATTATGCCATCTAAAACTAATATCCAATACCTAAACCATGAGTGGTTTGAAACAGATGATATATTTTCAGACCGCTGGCTTAAATCATACCTTCGTATAGAAAACACTCCTGTTAGAAATGATTATTATTTATTCATAAGTACTCGCAGAGACGGTGATCAATCCTTACGTTATATATTGTTTGATATTGATGACCCTATTCTTGGCGAATCAGGCATGGATGCAGATGCTAATTATCTTCTTTTTAATAATGAGCTAATTATCGATTCCACTTATTCTTTTTCATTGGATATTCCTGAAGATCAGCTTGCTGATTTATCTGTGAAGATTAAAGTTTATTATAATCTTGCAACATTGAGTAATGAAGCTTTCCAGTATCTCTCAACACGAACAAGCCAGAAAAACAATGACCCCCGCTTTTCTGAACCTGTTAAAGTGTTTTCAAATGTTACTGGTGGAACAGGTATTTTTGCCGCAATGAATATTTCAACCGATTCCCTCTCGCTCAACTATTGAATACATAATTTTTTATTTGGAAAATACACTTGCCTTTCTGATTTTTTATTTCAATTAAAGTATCCCTGCTACCAAGTAGGTATGTGATAATAATTTCTGGGGAGATACCTTC
>CAZWIU010000153.1:0-7089 GCA_964634105.1 uncultured Bacteroidales bacterium
TAATGATATCCAGTATGCAATATTTAATATCCAATATCCAATATCCAATAGCCAACAGCCAATATTAATATCCAATCACTACTGTCTGATTAAATATTTCAAAACGGATGAATTTAAAGAGAATAAGGATATATCGCCAACTACGGGGCTCAAACTTTCGCATGTGACTTTTTCTACAGATAATTAGCCTCTGACCAGGCTAAAGGAAAGTACCTTAGGTACGAAATATTTGTAGAAGAGGCAATTATAATCAGAATAAAAGTGCCGTAGGTACGAAATATAAAAAACATTGAATTTAACCGGACAATAGTGGTAATTTATTAATTATAATAGTACGGGCTTTTTTGTTAACCGAGATTTTTACGGTCTTCACCGATTAGTACTTTCAGTTTGTTCTGAACTCACTAGTTTTGTCCATTAATTCTCGTGCGACTGATTTTCAATTGATATCTTATCGTTGGAAAGTATGATAAATTTTAGTAAGAGAATCATGATAAAAATCATTAGTTTATTTAGTTTATAAATTACAGAACTAAAAGAACTATTCATATATTTGTGCCCCAAAAAAGCATAAAATGACTTCAGAGGAAAGAATAAAGAAACAAAAAGAGTTGGTTGAAGCCATGGGTATCATGTACGACAAAGAAGGCTTTCAACCGATTGCAGGCCGCATTCTTGGCCTGATCATGATAATGGATAAAGAACAATTTACCTTCGATGAAATTGTTGAAGAGCTGCAAATCAGCAAGAGTTCTGCAAGTAATGCATTGCGGATGCTGGAAATCCGGGATGTTATCGAATATACAACCAGGCCTGGCGACCGTAAGCGATATTTTCAGCTGAAAAAACTAGACAAATTTAAGCTGATTAACGATCATGAAATTAAGCTTAAGAAGACATGCGATTTTCTGCAGGAGGTGTTGGATTTAAAAGCTGATAAAAATTCTGAGAATGCATTGCTTATAAAAAACATGGTGGATATGTTACAATATTTCCTCGGTAAATTCGAGGAACTTAAAAAAGAATATAAAGCGAATAGTTGAACATTTAGTTGTTCTTTAAAGTTGTAAAAGGTAAAAACAACAAATTAATAAGTACTATAAAATGAACGTGATGAAAATTTCCTTTTTGTTGGTATTAATGCTGTCTGGTGGTATCCTGCTCGGGCAGGAGCAACCCTATATGCTGTCGCTGGCTCAGGCGCAGGAATACGCCCTTCAGCATAACAGATCAATACTGAATGCCCGAGATCAGGTTGAATCCTCAAAGAAAAAAGTGTATGAGACTATTGCAAATGGTTTGCCCCAGATCGAAGGCAGTCTGGATTATATGACCTATTTTAACTATGAGTTATACCTGGATTTTGGTGGCGGTGGAGGAGCAGGTTTTGAGCAATTATTTACCGACCCTGATATTGATGCAGGCGACATAAAAGTGTTGCAAGCACTCGGTAGTATGTTTGGTTCATCGGAACCCATAATCATGGACGATCAGTTCAGCGGTAAAATTCAGGTGTCGCAACTGATTTTCAGTGGCCAGTATATTGCCGGTATCCAAGTGGCTAAAATTGCCCGAAGATTAGCAGATCAAAACCTGTTGAGTAATGAACTCGATGTAAAAGAAAATGTAACCAATTCGTATTATAATATTCTGACTACTGAACAAACATTACGAATTCTTGGTGAAAATCTTGATAATCTTAATTCACTTTTAGAACATACTCATAATTTATTTAAAGCTGGTCTTGCAGAAGAGACTGATGTTGACAGAATCCGAATGAGCGTTAGTCAGTTAAAGAATACTCAAAAATCTCTTGAACGCCTGAACCAGCTAAACTATAACCTGCTTAAGTTTCAGTTGGGGGTTGCCCCCGATGCTTCGATTTCTCTGACTGACAGCCTCGAATACTTCATCGAGAATATAAATCCGGATGTTGCCCTGGTAAATAATTTTGATGTTAATAATAATGTGAACTATCAAATGATAGAATCGCAGGTTAAAATGACTAAAAAACAGGTCGATATGCAATATTGGGCTTATACCCCAACAATAGCAGGATTTTATAGTTATACTGAGAAATTCATTACTACCGGATTTGATATGACGCCCAACCACCTGGCAGGGGTAAGTGTCTCCGTCCCTATATTTTCGAGTGGTATGAGAAATTCCCAGGTTTCACAGGCAAAAATAAATCTTGATATCGCACAACGTAACCAGGAGATGGTTAAAGATCAATTGGAAACACAGAACAGCCAGCTGCTTTATAATTATCAGAGTGCTTTTGATAACTTTAATACGCAGAAAGAAAATGTTGATGTTGCGGCAAGAGTTTATGAAAAGGTTAAGAATAAGTACAAACAGGGAATGGCTTCAAGCTTTGAATTAACACAGGAAAATTCCAATTTTTTGAGTGCCGAAAGCAACTACCTGTCTGCACTATCTTCCTTACTTCAAGCTCAGACAATGCTTGATAAACTGTATAATCGATTATAAACCTCGAATAATTCTTAAAAATGAAAATAATGAAAAGGCTTTCTTTTATTCTACTTGTGGTGACTTTGCTTATTGCTTCGTGTTCGAAACCTGAATCCCGGAAAGAGGCTAAGGTATCGGAAGTGGATACCACTGTTTATCCGGTAAAAATCCTTATTCTGGAAAAACAAAAAATTGCCCGGAATATTGAGTACACTGCCAACCTGCTGGCGTATGAGGAAATTTATTATGCTCCGGCATCTCCGGGCCGGATTGATGCAATAAATGTTGAGGTAGGCAGCCGCGTATCCAAAGGTGATGTTATTGCCGAGATGGATAAAACACAACTTCTTCAGGCAAAGGAACAATACCTGAATGCAAAATGGACTTTTGAGCGTATGGATACCCTGCATAATCTGCAAAGTGTCTCCGAACAGCAATATGAAGCAACAAAGGCTCAATATGAAGTAGCTAAAACAAGCTATGAATTTTTATTACGAAATACTACCCTGGTTTCTCCGATCAATGGTATTGTCACCGGAAAATATTTCGAGAATGGTGAGCTTTATTCGGGAGCGCCAAATACAAGTGCCGGTAAAGCGGCTCTGGTTACCCTGATGCAGATTAATCCTCTGAAGGCAAAAATTAATATCTCTGAAAAATACTTTCCTGATATTAAAAAAGGAATGAAAGCTAATATCGGAGTTGACATTTATCCTGACAGGGAATTTAAAGGTGAAGTATTCAATGTATATCCGACAATAAGTCCGGATACCCGAACATTTCCTGTTGAGCTGATCGTAAATAACCCGGATGAATCACTTCGCCCCGGTATGTTTGCCAGAGTATCGCTGGCTCTTGGCGAAGCAAATGCTCTTGTAGCTCCTGCTATTGCTGTAATTAAACAGGAGGGTACAAACGACCGTTATATTTTTCTGGCTAATTCCGATAGTACTGCCCACAAAGTACTTGTCGAACTCGGTTCGCGGTACGATGATAAAATTGAGATTTTCTCCAACGAAATTAAGGAAGGTGACAGGATGATCGTTGCAGGCCAGCAAAAGTTGATGGAAGGTTCCCGTATTTCTATCGAGGAATAGCATGGAAACAAGGGATTAATTATTCATTAAGAATTAAAGAAAAATAATATGAGTATATACGGAAGTGCAGTTAGAAAACCCGTAACAACCATCATGCTCTTTTTGGCCGTGATTGTGTTCGGGATCTACTCGTTTATTAAACTGCCGGTGGATTTCTACCCTGAAATGGAGTTTCCGGCAATCATGGTATTCACAAGCTATAACGGTGCGAATGCCTCAGATATAGAAACTAACATCTCAGAACCATTGGAAAATGCGTTTAACACGGTGAGCGACCTGAAGGAGGTCTATTCTACTTCACGGGATAATGTTTCTCTTATTACCCTGGAATTTGAGTTCGGTACAGACCTTGATGCAGCTGCAAACGATGTAAGAGATGCTCTGTCGATGTATTCGGCATATCTGCCCGAAGAGGCCGAGGACCCTGTTATATTCAAATTCAGTTCAAGCATGATGCCGATCATGTTCTTCGCAATTACTGCCGATGAAAGTTATGCCGGCATCAGGGATCAGCTGGAAGAAAAAATCGTTAACCCGCTGAACCGTATCGATGGCATTGGTTCGATAAGCCTGATTGGCACTCCTACGCGTGAAGTGATGGTTAATATCGATCCGCGAAGAATGGAAGCCTATAATCTCACCGTTGAACAGATTGGTAGTATTCTTGCCGCTGAAAATCTCAACATGCCCTCAGGAAATGTTGAAATGGGAATGATGGATTATCCGCTGCGTGTTCAGGGCGAATTTCAGGAAAGTGACCAGATAAAAAATATTGTTCTGGGTAATTATCATGGCAAAACAATCTATCTGAAAGATGTGGCTACAGTCAATGACTCGATCAAGGAGATGCGCATCGACGAAAGAATCAATGGTGAGAAAGGTATCCGGATGATAATACAAAAACAATCGGGGGCCAATTCCGTTAAGATTGCCCGAAAGGTCAATAAAGAGCTTGCTGAACTTCAGAAAACGTTGCCTCCTGATGTTAAGATCATGACTATCTGGGATACCAGCGAATTTATTACCCACTCCATCAACAACTTGTCAGAAACCCTGATGTTTGCTTTTATTTTTGTGGTCCTGGTTGTATTGTTTTTCCTGGGCAGATGGCGAGCGACATTCATTATTGTTCTCACCATTCCCATATCACTTATTGTAGCATTCATATACCTTGGTATTTCAGGGAATACGATCAATATTATCTCGCTCTCAGCTTTGTCAATTGCTATTGGAATGGTCGTCGACGATGCTATTGTTGTTCTTGAAAATATTACCCGTCATATTGAAAGGGGAAGTACCCCAAGGGAGGCTTCAATTTATGCTACCAATGAGGTATGGCTCGCCGTTATTGCAGCCACTCTTACTATTGTTGCTGTTTTCTTTCCCATGACAATGGTAAGTGGATTGGCTGGAATCATGTTCAAACAACTTGGATGGATTGTTACCATCACAATTATTACTTCGGCCTTGGCAGCAATCACATTAACACCTATGTTAAGTTCCAAGTTGCTTAAACTCCAGTCTAAACGTAAAAAACCTGGACGATATAGCCATGAACGTGTTGTGGTACCATTACTGGATCGGATAGATAATTTTTATGTAAAAACACTCGATTGGTGCCTGCATCACAAACGATATGTAATACTGGGTTCGATCGGTGTATTTATTCTTTCACTTGTGCTGGCTGGCTTCTTTTTAAAAGCGGAGTTTATGCCTCAGGCAGACCAGGGCCAAATAACTGTAAGTATAGAATTACCTGCAGGAACCAGGGTTGATGAAACAATAAAAGTTGCCCGGAAAATTGATACCTATATCGAAAAAAATATACCCGAGCGAACTTTGTATTCAACCTCTGCCGGCTCGGATGATGAGGCCGGCTTCGCAGCTCTCTTTATGAAATCAGGCACGAACATTATTAATATTACCATTGCGCTTACAACTTCTTCCGAACGAGATCGTTCGGATGTAGAAATCGCCGATAACCTCAGGTCATATATAAGTACATTCCCTGAAATAGTTAAATACTCAGTGGTTGCTGGTGATGGCGGTGGTATGGGTATGTCAAGTAATACGGTTGATGTTGAAATTTTCGGATACAATTTTGATCAAACTACAGCCCTGGCAAACGACATTGCTGAGAAGGTGAAGAAGATTAAAGGGGCCAGGGATGTCACCATCAGTCGTGAAAAATCGAAACCTGAATTAAGAATACTGCTCGATCAGGAGAAAATGTCGCAAAATGGTCTTAATACAGCAACCGTATCCAGCATGGTCCATAACAGGATTGTAGGGATGACAGCTTCACGGTTCAGAGAGGCAGGTAATGAATATAATATCGTAGTAAGGTTTGAGGAGGATTATAGAAATTCAATTACCGATATCGAAAATATTGCAATACCCACACCAACGGGATATACACGGCTAGGTGAGATAGCAACCATAAAGGAATTCTGGTCACCCCCCAATATTGAAAGGCAACGGCGTGAAAGAATAGTGAAAGTATCAGTTACTCCTTATAAAGTTTCGATGGGAGAGTTAGCCAATAACATAAAGGCCGAAATCAAAAAGACAACTATTCCAAGTGGTGTTTTGGTAGATGTCGGCGGAGCTTATGAGGATATGGGTGAAACATTCGGTGATCTCGGCCTGTTGTTACTCCTGAGTCTTCTGCTGGTATACATTGTTATGGCTTCTCAGTTCGAATCGCTTAAAATGCCGCTTATAATTATGGCGTCAATACCATTCGCTTTCACGGGCGTAATTCTCGGTTTGATGATCACAAATACCAGCCTTAGTATTATTGCTGCATTGGGTGCGGTTATGCTCGTGGGTATTGTTGTGAAGAACGCAATTGTATTTGTCGATTTTACCAACCTGATGCGCGATCGGGATTATGAGCTGGATGAGGCAATTAAACGTGCCGGAAGGTCACGTCTGCGCCCTGTTCTTATGACTACTTCGACTACTATTTTAGGTATGTTGCCACTCGCATTCAGTACAGGCGAAGGCTCTGAGATTTGGAGCCCTATGGGTATTGCTGTAATCAGCGGATTAACTTTCTCTACTATTGTTACAATGGTAATCGTTCCGGTAATTTACAGAGTTGTGGTAACTAGGGCAGAAAGAAGAAAATCCAGGGAAACAGAAGAATTAGAGTTTATGGAAGCTTAAAAAGTAATGATTATGAAAGCAATTATGATTATATATAACCAGGCCCTTACCGAAAAGGTGGAATATATGCTGGAAAAACTAAGTATAAGAGGTTTTACGCAATGGCCAACTGTATGGGGAGCTGGTACTACCAATGGCGAACCGCGCATGGGTACACATACCTGGCCCGAATTAAACTCAGCCACTCTCATTATTGTCGATGATAATATTGTGGATACTGTGCTGGATAAAGTGAAAAAGATGGATGCTATCAATTATGAAGTAGGGATCAGGGCCTTTGTTTGGAATATTGAGAAAATGGCATAGACTATAGGAATATTCTTACTAATAAAAGGTGTCAAAGAAA
>CAZWIU010000154.1:0-7085 GCA_964634105.1 uncultured Bacteroidales bacterium
GAGTATAGATGTGCTTTTATACTTCTGCCACTTTCCAGGCAATTACCCTTGAAGAAGGGGACAAAAGGCGTGTGTTGTTTTAATAATTATAGATTGTTTCATGGCACCATTGCGGATAATCATATTAGAAAAATTAAAGAATCTATATTATATTGTTTTAATAATCTTGTTTTTCTAATTTTGCGCTTTCATTCTATAAGAGAAGTATAATTTATTAATATAAATCAATAAAATATGGCTATTAGTTATAAAGACCTGGGGTTAAAAAATACAAAAGAACTTTTTAAGAAGGCTATTGAAGGCGGATATGCTATCCCCGCATACAATTTTAATAATCTGGAACAACTTCAGGCAATTCTTCAGGCATGCGTTGAAACAAAGTCGCCGGTAATTTTACAGGTATCATCCGGAGCCCGTAAGTATGCCAATGCCACCCTCCTGCGAAACATGGCAAAAGGGGCTGTTGAGTATGTAAAAGAACTGGGATATGAAATACCAATTGTTTTGCATCTTGATCATGGCGATACTTTTGAGCTGTGTAAAGATTGTATAGATAGCGGTTTCTCTTCCGTTATGATCGACGGTTCTCACCATCCATACGAAAAGAATGTAGAATTAACAAAAAAGGTTGTTGAATATGCCCATGCACGGGACGTTTCAGTTGAGGGTGAACTTGGAGTATTGGCTGGAGTTGAGGACGATGTCGTGGCCGAAAAATCAAACTATACAAGACCTGAAGAGGTGGAAGATTTCGTTTCAAAGACCGGTGTTGATTCCCTGGCAATTTCCATAGGTACATCGCATGGCGCAAATAAATTTACTCCGGCCCAGTGCAAGAAAGATGAAAACGGGCGGCTGATTCCGCCGCCACTTCGTTTCGATATTCTTGAAGAAATTGAAAAACGTATTCCAGGTTTTCCGATTGTTCTTCACGGATCCTCTTCAGTACCACAGGAACATGTAGAAATAATAAACAAATACGGTGGTGCCTTGAAAGATACTATTGGTATTCCTGAAGAGCAACTCAGGAAGGCAGCTAAATCGGCTGTTTGCAAGATCAATATCGATTCCGACGGACGATTGGCAATGACGTCTGCCATACGTAAAACGCTGGCTGAAAAACCTGGTGAGTTCGATCCCCGTAAATACCTGGGACCTGCCCGCGATACGCTGAAAGAACTTTACAAACACAAGAATATTAATGTTCTTGGTTCTGCCAATAAAGCTTAAGTAAGAAACTATTCACATAAGAAAGGGGCTGTCTCAAAAGGGTCGGTTTTCGTCATTGCGAAGAAGTACCGAGACTTCGGTACGACTGAAGCCTGCCTTGCCGGCAAGCAGGCAATCTATTGATTATTAATAAAAAAAGATTACTGCCCTGCCTGCCGAAACAGCAATACAGGCAGGGCTTCGCTCGTAATTACGTTTTAAAAACCTTTTGAGACAGCCCTTTTTTATGTATTGATCTTCTATCTCAGAATGGATATCCTATACCAAACTTCAAGCTTAGCCTGTCTTTAAATCCGTAATCCAACTCCTGATTTAAATCGATCCATTTATTGCCTGTTAAGATAGCCGGATCACGCATTTTGATTCCGAAGTCGAAGCGGATCATCAGGAATGAAAAATCAAAACGGGTTCCCAACCCGGTACCAACTGCTATTTCTTTATAGAACTGGTCCCATCTGAATGCCGTTGAGATACCCTCTTTTTCTTCGTCCGGGTTATACATCCAGATATTTCCTGCATCGATAAAAAATGCCCCTTCAATGACCCAAAAAAGTTTAAACCTGTATTCGAGGTTAGCTTCGAGTTTGATATCTCCCGCCTTATACATATAAGAAGGCAATTTGGTGGTATCAGAACCCGGGCCTAATTCGTCCGAATCCCATGCCCTGATATCATTTGGACCTCCGGCTGAATACATCTTTTCATAAGGCAATACTCTGCTGTCGCCCAGGGGATATCCCATTCCTGCAAAAAAACGGTACACCAGCTTATTACCCGGTGCAATCTGATCATATATCCGTAAATCGATGTCTCCTTTCAGGTAACGTGAATAAGGCACTTTCATAAATAACGCCGAATCGTTTTCCGTGGGAGTTAAGCGTGTAATACCATAGATAACATTTCCAGCCGATTCCAGGTTAGTCCTGATTTTAAAAAAGTCTTCTTTTTTTTCAATCACCTGGGTGGTGAAGTCGAAAGTATACCTCGCTGCCAGAATGGTGTGATCCTCAAAACTGCTCTTATAGGACGATCCGAAGAGATCGGTTATTTCCTGCTCTGTAAGTTTCACATCGGTGATGCGAACATAACTGAAGTCGATAGGATAAAACTGGTGAGTATTGTATGCATTACCTTTCCATCGATACGAGAGAGAAGTATTGGCAATAGTACGTACATATTTATCGGGGTGATTCTGATAGTTGTATGAGGCATTGATTAAGGATCGCGGATTGAACTTGCGGGTAAACTCCTGTGCCCGGAAAGGAACAAAAAATTTAGGATATGAAAGAATGGCCTCAATTCCATATTCGCGCATGGGATCCTGAAACGAAAAATTTTCATTTTCCTTTCTCCTGCTTTCGATAGCTCCTGTAAGGTTCACCTGGAAATTTTCCGCCCCATGGAACAGGTTATAATTATTGTATAACAAGTTCGCCCTCATCCCCAGATTTCCCGATGAAACCGTACCCACAATCTCGGTCTGATACGATTGTATTTTCCGAGGGGTCAATTCAATAAAACAATCAAGGTATCTGAATCCACTCGAATCCGGCTGGCCCGATCCATAATCCCTGAAATGAATATTGATCATACGAAACAGTCCCAATGCAGAATAGTTGCTATTCGATTTCCGAACGTTATTCAAATTATAAATGCTTCCCGGTGTGCACAGGTTAGAAAATAAAACTGCCTCTGGTTTTATCCGCTGCCTGCCTGAATATATGATCCTGTTTTTATCGATAATAACGGTATCAATTCTTTCTTCGGGATTGATATTGCTCCCATCGGATTCTGAATCTTGTCCAAGTGCAGCAAAATCAGGCATAATATAGGTTCTGCTTATTTTATAGCGATCGTGATGACGGACTTTTGTTTCCGGGTCGGGAACACCGGTAATGTTTTCTTTGATCAAAATCTGAAGGTCGATGAGCTTCTTACCAGGCACCTCCCTGGCTTCAAAAAAAATATATTCCTTAGAAAACCGATAGTAGCCTTTGCTCTTTAACAGATCTTCAAGACGTTGTCGCTCCGATTGAATAACTTCTTTATCAAACCGACCTCCCTTTTTAATCAGACAGTTTGAAGTATCTTTCATAACATACTCCATCAGGTTTGGGTCCTCAAATTTGTACGTGATACTATTTAATCTATAGGGTTCATTAAGTTTAATATCATAGAAGGTTGATGCTTTTTTCTTATTCAGATACACCGAATCGGTAACTGTAACGTCGTAAAATCCTCTCGTTTGAAGGTATCGTTTAAACTGTTCACTTGTACGGTCGGTAAGTGCAGGGTCCCAGATTACGGGTTCTTCACCGATCTCTTTAAGCCAACCCGCGAAACCTTTCTGTTTTGAAGGATCGGGAAGGTTATACAGGAAAAGATGGAATTTAAGCCCCAGGATCGTTTTGTTGGGCTTTTGTTTCTCATAGGGTTTTAATTCGATGATGTTAATATCTTTCGATTTCAGATTAATCCTGCTTTTATTCAGTAAATATTCATTTTCACCAAGCCGGCGCGTTGGAGAGCATGAAAAGAACAATGCTATGAAGGGCAGAATCAGAAAGTATCTAAAAAAGAAATAATATAGCTTTCTAGAGAACAAGATAAGAGGTATTATTTTACTACATTCGTCCAAAGATAACTGATTGAAGCTTTTAATTATTCAAGCTATCAAAAAATCACCTACATTTTATTAGTAATTTCTAACAAGTAGTATGCTTTCACACCAGGAATTAAAATTAATACGATCGTTGCATCAGAAAAAGTATCGTGATGAACATAATCTTTATCTTGCCGAAGGCATAAAACTGGTGAAGGAAGCCCTCATCAATCAACCGGATAATATTGAAAGAATACTCTTCTCAAGTAAATATTCGGAGTATATCAGTGATGTGCCTGTTGCAACGGGAATAAGAACGACAGAAATAAGTCAGGCCGAACTTGAGAGAATCAGCAGCTTAAAAACTCCCCAGGGAATTCTCGCAATCATGAAAATTCCGGAGAGTAAAATGCTAAACAGGAATGAACTGGGTGATCTTACAATATTACTGGATCAGGTAAGTGACCCGGGAAATCTTGGTACGATCCTGCGTCTTGCCGATTGGTTTGGAATAGCGAACGTAATATGTTCCACCGGTTCTGTTGAAGCATATAATCCAAAAGTAGTTCAGGCATCGATGGGAGCGATTTTCAGAACCAACGTAATATATACCTCGCTTGAGGATTTTATTAAAGAGTACGGTAACGATGAAAAAACCACGGTTTACGGCACGACTCTAAAGGGAGAAAACCTTTTTAAAACAACCCTTCATACTCCGGCATTCATTCTGCTAGGTAATGAGACCCGCGGATTATCGGCAGATTTATGCAAAATGGTTGATATTAATCTCCGCATTCCCGATTACAGCGATGCAGCCGAGAAGACCGAATCATTGAACGTATCGATAGCTGCTGCCGTTGTGTGTGCCGAGTTCAGGAGACAATCCTGCAGGTAATCATTCAAAATGAAACGCGATAGTGACAATATGGGAGTTCAGCTTATCTATATAACTTGTATAAGGTGCATAGCGATCCGGTATAATCCCGTGTTTATCGCTTCGTAACAGGATATTTGAAAGGCCAAAAGAATATTTCAGTTCAGTGGCAAATTTGAAGTATGTCAGATAGAAATCGAATCCAAGTCCCACTTCACCATAAATATTAAATTTGTTGATCATCAGCAATTGATCTTCTTCGTCATATTCATCCTTAATTGCAAGATCGTACCTGAAGTTGCCGCCACCAATCAGATAAGGCCTGAAGTTATTCAATCGTTTCGATTTATATTTTAACAGGATGGGAAGCTCCAGATAGGAGGATTCTTTTTTATACACCGTATCCCCCGCACCGATATAGTAGAAATGCATTGAACGTTCGCCAAATGATATACCGGGTAAAGCTCTGAGATCAAAGTCCTCGGCTATTCGAAGGTTTGAAATTGCATGAATATTGATACCCGGATTAAGCTCATGCAGTCCAATATACACACCGTCGTTTAATGCGGCCTCGGTTAGTTCAATACGATAATCCATCATATTTAAGCCAAGGGAAAAGCCAAAGTGGATAGGTTTATCATCATGCGTCGGATCATTCTTCACTTTAGGCTTCTGAGCTGATGCAAACAACACCAGATTAGATAACAGGACAATAAGGAAAATTCTAATTCTCAATGCAACCAGTTTTATATCTAAACGAACAAGGGCCTAAAATAGTATTTTTATTTTCAAAGTAGATAAAAGCGGCTAAAAAGTATCCAACTATGATTCGTTATATTTTATACTTTTGGCGTTTTAACTATACCTGTTTATGTATACCTATGAGTATTTATTCGATTTCACGCGGAACGTCTTTTTGAAGATGGGATGCAGCGATGAGCATGCAGTGATAATTGCCAAGGTCTTTATGGCCGCAGAGTTACGCGGATTAGCCTCGCATGGAATGATTCGTATAAAAGATTATTATGAACTCTGGAAAGCTCATCGAGTTAATACTTCGCCTGCTATCAGGGTTGTACATGAATCTCCAAGCACAGCGGTAGTCGATGGCGATGGAGCAGTAGGTATGGTAGCTGCTGAAAAATCGATGCTTATAGCAATAGAGAAAGCCAACAAATGCGGTACCGGCTGGGTATCTACCTGTAATTCGAACCATTTTGGAATTGCAGGGTATTATGCAATGATGGCCCTGGAGCATGATATGATTGGCATGACTATGACAAATGCCAATCCGCTTGTAGCGCCTACATTTTCAGTCAGTCGTTTACTGGGCACAAACCCTATTGCTGTTGCAATACCTGCAGGAAAACAACCCCCTTTTGTTGCCGATTTTGCCACCACCCCGATTGCCCGGGGAAAACTGGCTGTTGCTGAGAAAAAAGGTGAAAAGACCCTGTTGGGTTATGTGCAGGATAAAGATGGAAATCCGACCGATGATCCCACGATCTTAAAATCAGGAGGATCGATGGTTACATTGGGTGGCGATTACGAACATGGAAGTCATAAGGGATATTGCCTGAGTGCTATCGTTGATATTTTCAGCGCCGTGTTGTCAGGGGCTAACTTCGGCCCGTTTGTGCCGCCATCGGTTGCGTATCTTCCGGTGTTAAATGAAAAAGTGGGTAAAGGGACAGGACATTTTTTCGGGGCCATGAGGATAGATGCATTCCAATCACCTGATCAGTTCAAGCAGAAAATGGATGACTGGATAGTTACGTTCCGGAATGCGAAAAGCGCTCCCGGTAAACCCGCTGTAAAAATTCCCGGAGATGTGGAGCGGGAGAAAGAAGAAATTATCAGGAAAGAAGGCATTAAAATTGTCCCTGCTATTGCCAAAGATCTTAAAGAAATTGCTCTTGCATTGGAAATTGAATTTGAGGAGAAGGATTAAAGAATAAGAATAGAATAATTGTTAAGTTTCCGCCTTCGGCCCAAATGCCCGGGAATATGACTGACGGGGTGTACTCTACGTCATTGCGAGGATCCCGCATGAGCGGGAGACGCGGCAATCTGGCTATGTGATTGTGTAATCGTTTAATTGTGTATCCCGAAGTATCGGGAGTCGAGTTGGTGTTTTACAGTTAAACAGTTACACAATTAAGCAGTTCCACATTTTATTGATGAGTTGATGAATTGTGGAATTGTGGAATTGTGGAATTGTGGAATTGTGGAATTGTGGAATTGTGTATCCCGAAGTATCGGGAGTTTAATTGCCTGCCCGCCGGAACATTTAGTGCGTAGGCGGGAGGAATTGATAAATTGAGGAACTGATTAGTCGATTAGTCGAAGATCCCGAGGATTCGGGAGAGGAGTTGAGCA
>CAZWIU010000155.1:0-7010 GCA_964634105.1 uncultured Bacteroidales bacterium
GGCCTTCAGTCTGTGTGTACGGGTATTCAATCAGGTATTATGGGTTAATATTCATTGGTTATTAACCTGATAAGGAATTGAAAAAAGTAGCTTATGAGTAACATTTATACAGGTATGTTAACAATTTATTTTTGATGCATTATCTTTATGCTGACTGATAATTAACACCTCATTAAATGAAAAATTTAATTTCGCTTAGTGCCATTCCGGCTCTGTATCTTCTTTTATTTGCTTTCCAACAAACCTATGCAAAAGTTACTCTTCAGGAGGTACGCACAGCTGCCGATAATGTGATTGTTTTGTACTTTACCAGCGATACCATAAATCTCAATGAGATAAACATTGACAATAAAGCCGATTGGAAAATAAACGGAGAACCGGCTAAAAAGATTTATCAGTTTGCTACGCAAGCCGACATGTGCGATCATCATATTTATCTTGAAACGGAAAAGTTGGTGAAAGGAAAGAAGTATTCACTCGAAACACCATACAGCAAGAGTAGTTTTATTTTTGATGACCGCACTATTTTCTGCGAATCCATTAAAACAAACCAGGCTGGATACAGCGCTCTTGCCAAAAAACGTTATGCCAATTTCGCAATCTGGCTGGGTACAGGAGGGCCACATAAAATCAATGGGCCACTTCCTGATTATGAGGTGTTCGAGGAAAATACCGGGAAAACCGTACTAAAAGGAAAGTTACAGGAAATTGGCAATGATGTCTCTTCCGGAGATTATGTTTACCGTATCGACCTTTCAGAAGTACCGGAAGGTGGTCCATATAAAATTGTCGTATCCGGAACCGGGTCGTCCTATCCATTTGGTGTGGGGGGTGAATTCTCTAAACGACTTGCCTATATAACCTTCCGGGGCCAATACCTGCAGCGCTGCGGCTGTCCGATTGAAAAACCTGCAATAAGAAAGAAGGCATGTCATACAACAATTTTTGATACTGACGGCCCAATAGGCGAAGCCAATATTATAGTTCAGGGAACGGAAGCTACTTTCAACTGTTACGGAGGATATCACGATGCAGGCGACGCCGACCGGAGAGCCTACCATATCATCAATCCAATTGTTGATTTAATGATCTATGAGGCTTTTCCAAAAAGCTTCTTTGACGGGCAGTATGATGTTCCCGGAAAATTTGATGATGAATATAACATCCTAAGTTATACCAACGATATTCCCGATATTGTTGATGAAGCAGCATGGGGAACCCTAATATGGGAATACCTGCAAAATGACGATGGAAGCGTTCACTTCGGAACCGAAACCAAGGGCTATCCCGATCCTTTTGATGCTCCAATGGATCAGGATGCAAAAAAATATGGTACGGTAAAAACCGATCCCCGGGCAACCTGCACCAGTGCCGGACTATTCCTGCACCTCGCCAGAGTGCTTAAAGCATATGAGCCTGAACATTCAAAAGAATTACAAGCCCGGGCAGAAAAGGCGATGCAATATGGTGAAAAAGAAATGGCTGATCCTGAAAGATTATACTACTATATACAGTATTACCTGCTAACTGGCGACGAGGTTGCCCACCAAAAGATAAAAGAGCTATATACAATTGCTGATTCGTTAAAATACTATGTTTTCAGTACGCAGGGCTATTCCTTGAATGATGGTCAATTCGATAACCCGGCCTATTTCTTCTCTTACATTATTGAAAAAGATAAGCCTACCGATAAGCAGATCGTAGATTTCTTTATTTCAGCTCTTAAATCTGCGGCCGACAGCAATATTGCAATGCTTGACCAACATGCCTATCCTGTCGGAAATAATTCGGCAGAAGGCGGATGGGGACATAATGTAAGGCAGCCTATGTATGCCGGTGCTCCCATGTTATACTGGAGCCTTACCGGAGAACAAAAATACCTCGATGCTGCTTCACAGCTCATGGATTGGAAGCTGGGGTTGAATCCCATTGGAATCAGCTATGTTACCGGACTTGGATTTCACCAGGTGCATAATCCACATGACCGTGAAAGCGCTTATACCAAAAAATTGGGATGGGGGCCGAAACCGGGGATTACAGTCTTTGGACCCGGAGTTACCGGCCGGTGGTGGAAATCGCCTGTATTACCTGCTGTTGAAGAACTTCCAAAGGAAAGACAGTTTGTTGATGACCTTCGGGCTATCTATTTCACTGAGTTCACCATTTTTGAAACCATGACGCATGAGGCGCTCTATACAATTTTAGCCGGAGGTGGAAAATGGAATGGGAAAGATCCGTTTAACAGGTAGACCAAAAGGGATTTATCTACAGAATTTACCTTACCAACTGGTTACCGAGTTAACCGTATTTTTTATAGAGCCTGCCGAAGAATATCTGGTATCTAAAGACGACTATATGATCTGCAGACAGCCGTTAAACATTTGTGGGAATCTGTGAGAAACTATAATACTTCGGGTTTGAACTGTTATTTCTTCAATGGAAAATCCAATATGAAAGTAGTCCCCTCATGTAACCTGCTTTCCACCCTGATGGTGCCATGGTTTAACATTACGAATTCATGAACAAGGTTTAATCCCAGTCCCAGGCCTTTTTCGTTTTTCGTACCAAGTGAACTTTTATCTTCTTTCAGTTTAAACAGATCGTTAATCTTATCCTCTGATATCCCAATACCGTTATCGGCAACCTTTATTTCCACTGATCCGTTGCCTGTATTGCGTGAGCTTATAATAATGTTACCCCGCGCATTGGTGAATTTTATTGCATTGCTGACCAGATTACGAATGATAGACATTATACTGTTCCTGTCGGCCTTGATCATCAGACCTGGCTCGAGACAAAGATTAAGGTGCTGATTTTTACTCATGATCACAGAAGTAAATGTGCGGGTCACTTCGTTGATGATCATTTCCAGATCAATCAGCTCTTCCTTAAAAGGAAATTTCCCCTGTTGGCTTAACGCCCAGTTTAACAGGTTTTCAAGGAGTTCTGTGAGTGACACTACTGTTTGGTCAATATAATCAGCAGCTTGTTTGAGCACAGATTTATCATCTGTTGTAAGACTCTCCTTTATTAGAAAAGATATTCCTCCTAATGAGGCAATAGGCGTTCTCAGATCGTGCGAGATGATTGAAAAGAACCGATCCTTGACCCGGTTAAGATCTCTGAGTTCATTGCTCTGTTTTTCAAGCAGTTTTCTACGTTCCTCCAGAATAATGTTCAACTTGCGGTTACGTTTCAGGTTTATGTATACCAAGAGAATAAAGACAGCTGCCAGTAATACAATAGCTCCCAGGCTGATAATGATAATCAGTTGCATGGTCTTGTTCTTTTCAAGTATATCAACCTCTGCCTGTTTCTGGGCAACTTCAAATTCAGTCCGAAGATCGGCTGTTTTCTGTATTGATTCCAGGTTCCGTATACTGTCACTGAAGGTATAGTATAACAGCAGGTAATGGAAAGCGCTGTCGTATTGATGAGTCTGCTCGAAAATTTTTGATAATCGGAAAGCAGCATCACGTTTAAGCTCTGTATAATTATTTTTTGATGCTAAGGCAAAGCCTTTGTGTGCATTTTGAATAGCGTTGCCAATCTTTCCTTTTCGCTGCAACACAAAGGCATATTCGATTGTAAAATCTGCGATGGCCCTCGTATCGGCATATTGTTGCAGGATGAATATTGCTTTTAATAAATTTTCTTCGGCTTTCTCAAGCTCGTTTAGTTTTGAATAAACAAGACCTGCATTACCTATGCAATAAGCATTCCCCTGTTCGTAGTTAAGTTTCTGATAGATATTGCAGGAATTTGTGAAGAGAACCAATGCAGAATCGTATTGCTGTATCCGGTAATACTCAAAACCAAGATTATGTAATGCTGATGCCAATCGTAACGAGTCATTTTCGCGATCGAATAATTCAACGGCTTTAAGAAGGTATGTCCGGGCATTGTTATGGTTCTGCTGACTAATATATGCATCGGCAAGAGAAGTATAAGAAGCCCCCAGTCCAATTATATCATTAAACTGCTGGTCATACTTTGCCGCCTGCATATAACACTCTACCGCCAGGGTTAATTGTCCTGATAAATGATATCCATTTCCTTTCAGTAAAAAAGCCCTGGCCGGATTTATTCCCAGTTTCTGTGCTACTTCTATTGCATTATCGCTATACCTGGTAATAGAATCAACATCCGATGTCTTTTCTGCTTTTGAACACCATTCAATATATTCCAGATCATCGTGCGCCTGAATATCGATATTTTGTATGCTGTCAGCAGCTGGGATATTATATACGTTGTTGCATAGCAGCGTTAATAATATGCACGACCATAAAATGGCCCGAAGAATACCAGGCATTCAATCTAGGGATGTTTGATAATAATAGTCGGGTCGATAGTTACTTTAGTATTGTTGCACAGCAAAAAATCTATTCCGTATTTTTCTTCTCCTTTAGCATCCCGTGGAATGTTAAGATAGAATGTATTGCATAACCATCTTCTCTTTGGTTCTGTCCGGAAAATGTTACCTTGCATTGATTTGGAATAGACCCTTAGAATTCTTTTAATTCCACTTCGCTGGTCAGGCTTCCAGATCACGGTTGTACCTGCATATGCAGTTGTGACTAAGTCGTTGATTGCACCGTTTCGATTTGAGTCGAAGAGCATTAATTCATTCTTCCCATTGGAAGCTATAGCTCGTAGGTAAATTTTTACATTTTTCATAATACCTGGCTGGATTAATTTATGAAGATCATAGAATAGTATCTATTGGCTAAAATACATAACTCATTTATAGATACAAAATTACTTATGAAAAAAGAAAAGCAGCGACTGGCATAAATTTGTATATAACTTGCTCGTCCGCATGCTATTCTTTGCCAGGGATTATCCAGGAGTACACTTTTTACGCTTTACATTTTTATCGTAACTTAACAGTCTGTATACTCACTGCATAATTCATACTGCTATGCTTACCAAGATGATAAAAGTAACAGCTTTGCTGGCAGTGCTGTTTTTACTTTCGGCATGTGCCACATTCTATAAAGTCCGAAGTGTGAACACTAAAAACAATAGTTATTTAGAACCGCTAAACCGTTATGATAATTCTAAATATCAGTTTGTCCTGCATTCCAGTGATTTAATGTGGGGAATGGAAAACGTTGAAATTTATCCGGATAGAATATCCGGGAAATATGCCGAACTCGATCCAAAAGAAGTATACTATTATCATAATCTTAAGCACCGCAGCAGCTCCAGGGTGCCTCTGAATGACACAAAATACATTTACCAGGTTCATGTATACGCAAACCGGTTTTCACAAAACAACGGGATTATTAATGTAACAGATAAGGATATCATCGGTGTCAACGTTTACAATATTAATGAAGGCCTCACTACATTATCCATGGTGGGCACAGCCAGTTTTACAGCGCTTGCTGCTATTGGGACTTTTCTGGCTATCGCATGTGGCTGTCCTCATGTTCACACGTATGATGGAGATACATACCGTTTCAACAGCGGGATGTTTACAGGTGCGGTTGCTCCCAAGCTGGAACGTTTCGATTATAAACTATTGCCCGATCCTTTTCCCAGATCGGATACATATCACATGATGATTACAAGCGATGAAAATGAGAAACAATACATCAACAATATGGAATTGATGGTAGTAAATCACGACAAAAATACTTCAATCCTGCCTGATCAAAGCGGTAGGATATATACCATTTCAAGTCCTCAGTTGCCGATCAGCATCAGTAATGATTCTGGTGATGACATATCCTATATAACATCGAGTCAGGATGATTTTTCTTATAATTTTAGTTCGATTGCTGAATCCGGATTTTCTAATGTATACGCAACCTTCAAAACTGACGAACAAAAGCAAAATGGTAAATTGATCCTTACACTGAATAATACGCTCTGGGGTGGATATGTTTATGATAAATTTTCAAACCTGTTTGGCTGGTATCACGATAATTGGGTAAAGAAAAATCAACGGAAAACAAGCGAAGAGATGAAACAGGATATCAAAGAGCAGGGCATCACACTGACTGTTTCTGTTAAGACGGATGAAAAATGGAATGATATCGAAACAATAGAACTTGTTGGGGATGCAACCTATAATACACTAGTAATCCCTATTGATAAAAAATGGATTACGGACGCTCCCCTGGAGATTCGGCTGCAAAGTGGATTTATGTTCTGGCAGATCGATTATCTTGCACTTGACAATACGCCTGAGAAGCCCCTGGAGATATCTGTTCCTGAATTAAAAGTTATACATGAAGGACAGTCTGCAGAGATCAAAACCGCAATTGATTATGATGATAATAATTACCTGCAGCATATTTCCAAAAGCGATTCGACTTATATCGAATTTGAAGGATTAGTAAGCAAAGAAAACATGGAACGTACATTAATTCTGAAAAGCAAAGGTTATTATACCACCAATCCGGAGAAAGAGGGTAAACTACATCTTGCAGAATTAATGAAACTTAAGCAACCTGCCGGACTTTCACGATATTCCAAAGAGCTGTATGATCAGTATTTTGATGATCTTGCAATAAATCATTAGGCAGTATGAAACATAATCTCATCTGCTTTTTTATATTTCTTTCTGTAATCCCGTACACAAAGATTGTATTTGCTCAGCATGAATCTATTCAAGATACACTTGTTTTTTACAGCGGAGAAATAAAAATTGCAAATATTATTGCTGTTGATACGGCGAAGGAACTGATTATTTATCAGACAGCTGGCGACACAATAATTGCAGATTTAAAAATCGTAGAAAACCTCATCATTCACTCAGCAGTAACCGGTTCAATACCGGACTTTCTTATACCCTTTTCGGTTCAATCTGAAACAGGATTTACGCCCCGATATAATTTTCTTTCGACTCCTGCTAACTACAACCGGGGGAGATTTGCTCTGACTACAAATCTTACATCGCTCATTGAACAAAATCCGGGCAATACAGCGGTATTTGCTGTAAACAGAGTGTTGACTGTGGAACCGGAATATTTCTTTAGCAACATGTCTGTGAAAATACC
>CAZWIU010000156.1:0-6843 GCA_964634105.1 uncultured Bacteroidales bacterium
GTTTTATTGTTTTATCGTTTTATTGTTTTATCGTTTTATTGTTTTATCGTTTTATCGTTTTATCGTTTTATTGTTTTATTGTTTTATTGTTTTATTGTTTTATTGTTTTATTGTTTTATCGTTTTATTGTTTTATTGTTTTATTGTTTTATCGTTTAGAAGTTTATGAGTTTAGGCATTATGTATTATGGATTACTTTGTTTTCGCCCTATGTTTTCCAAGCTTAAAAGAGTAAACCACGGAGTCACACGGAGTTTTTAAGGAGCAACACAGAGAAATACAAATAGCCAAATACTAAATATTAATGGCCAACAGCCAGATCATAATAAATGGGTCAGCAATAAAAAAAAGGTATCACAAAACAGAATCTTTAAAATGTAAATCGATTTCTCCTATCCTGTGCTATATCGAAATGAAAATCTGAAACCTCAGCAGTGGTTTCCATTCCCAGCTTGTAAGATAAGAAGGATCGCTCCGGCCATCTTTATATTCGATTTTTTCCCTGACCCTGGCAAGTAATCCCATATCGGCATTGATGCCAATCCAGTTATTGAAACCGAATTCGCGCCCTGCAGCAACATCGATAAATGAATACCTGAAAATCTGGTCTGCGGTTGTATGAATAGAATAGGTAAAACCCTGACGGGCATACCATACCGGCCGGTTGGGAGTATACGCATGTTTCCCGAAATGGATGAAGTTATCACCTGTCCAGGTACGTATAATCTCCGGTTTTATTCCCATGTCGCCCCCGTAATAGACTCCAAGTTGTGTTATATCAGAATACTGGTACCTGAGCCCTCCATGAATATATTCCGGATATGCAATGCCTCCGACAAAATCCAATTTTGAACGAATTATCTGTGAGGAAGCATTGGTGAACAACAGAATGAGTAAAAGGAGGGGTAAAACAGATCTCTTCATCATGCAGACTATATAAAGAATGTGTGTATTTCAACGGATTATCATACGCAAAAAAAAAATATTTGTGACACAGGACAAAACATGCCTGGAATAATTAATTAACATCTTGTAAGCATGAGTGTATTTATTCCGTATCGAATTTTTTTGCTTCCTCCCAGATCTCATTCATCTCATCCAGGTTCATTACTTTGAGAGAACGGCCTTTCTTAAGGGTTTGTTGTTCAACGAACCGGAAACGTTTGATAAACTTGCGGTTTGTTTTCTCCAGTGCGGTCTCAGGGTCAACGTTATACAACCTGGCAGCATTGACAACCGAGAAGAGAAGATCGCCGAATTCTTTCTCAATTTCTATCGCATTACCTGCTGCGATTTCCTTTTTAAGCTCGTTCAATTCTTCGTTTACCTTTTCCCATACCTGTTCACGCACATCCCAATCGAATCCTATGGCCCGGACCTTTTCCTGAATACGGTTCGCCTTGATCAATGCCGGCAACGATTCCGGTACACCCGACAATACCGATTTATTTCCTTCACGCTGTTTTAATTCTTCCCAGTTCTTTTTTACCTGCCGGCTGCTTCCGTTTACATCTACATCGCCAAAAACATGCGGATGCCTGTACACCAGTTTTTCGCAGATACTCTCAACAACATCGTTGATATCAAATGCTTTTTCCTCCGACGCTATCTTGGCATAAAACACAATATGAAGGAGCAGGTCGCCTAACTCCTTTTTAATTTCTGTCATATCGTGTTTAAGTATTGAATCGGCCAACTCATACGTTTCTTCGATGGTCAGATTGCGTAAGGATTCCAGGGTCTGCTCCCGGTCCCACGGGCACTTTTGCCGCAATTCGTCCATAATATTCAATAGCTTCGCGAACGATTTGCTTTCTTTCTCTCTGTATTTCAATTTTATCCTCCTGTTAGGGTAAGTTTACTACCTGGTTTTTCTTCATAGAATTTAATCCTGATTGCCGAATTGATGGCAAGGTTGAGCAGGTCGGCTGCAAATCCATTATTTATTGCAATTTCAAGCAACCCGATGGAATTGAATAAGGCGAGCAATTCGCCAGACACCGAATCGGAGTATGTCTGATTAATATGATCTATCTTGTAATGATTGCTTTGTATGAATATTTCGAAAGGTTTCCCTTTCCCGACTTTGTCGAATGTTTCCTTTGAAATGTTTGTGATAGCATTCGAAAAAGAATCGACATAAATAACACTCCCATTGATCAGGTTTTTATCGATTACCGGACGGTATGGGATCTGCTCTTCGTATTCGGTTACCGGCTCGCAAAAGGTGTCCAGTTTATCGCCTTCGATAATATGATGAACCGCATCCGTAAAGATTTCGAGACTGATAAAGTTAGATGCTTCCTTGGTTGTTTTGATCCTATAAACAGCATCGGGCTTTTCTCCTGAAAGCAACCCTACAATACCGTTATCGCTGCTGATAAAATAATGTTCTTTTATCATGATCAGCAAGAGCGATCTTTTTTTGGATAAGGCGGCATTGACAGCTATCAGGTGAATGGTTCCCGCCGGAAAATCGAAGCAGCAATTCCTCAGGATAAAAGCTGCCTGCATCAGGTTAAAAGGCTGAACCTGATGACAAATGTCCACGATCTGCACTCCGGGGTTATTCGTTAATAATTTACCCTTAACAGCGCCAATATAATAATCGCTTCTATTCCAATCGGTTGTTAGTGTAACAATGGCCATTGTACGGGTAATACAGCTTCTTTAGATTAATTGAATATCTTGAAAAAATACCTTTACTTTGTAGGGCCTAAAATACACATTATTGTTAAATTTTAATGATTGAGAAGTCGATATATTTAGAAGGAATCGAACCTGTCAGCCTGTTTGGGGTTAATAATGTGTTATTTAATAAACTGACTTCCGAATTTCCCAAATTAAGGATCATAGCCCGGGGACATGAAATAATTGCGATCGGCGAAGAGAACGAGATCAACAGCTTTGAGGACAAACTCGAAATGCTGATTGCCTTTTTTCACAAGTATAACAAGCTTACTCTTAATGATATCGATGACATCCTGGGAACGTCTGACGGAGAATTTTTTTCCAGGGTAACCGATAAGAATGACGTGCTGGTATACGGCAATCACGGAAGGGAAGTTAAAGCAACCACGGTAAACCAGAAGAAGCTTGTTGACGAGTACTTACAGAACGATCTCCTGTTCGCCCTCGGACCGGCAGGTACCGGTAAAACGTATACGGCTATTGCTCTTGCAGTGCGATCATTACGCAATAAAGAAGTTCGGAGGATAATCTTATGCAGGCCCGCGGTTGAAGCCGGAGAGAGCCTCGGATTTTTGCCCGGCGATATGAAAGACAAACTCGATCCTTATCTTCAGCCTCTTTACGATGCCCTGCGCGACATGATACCTCCCAAAAGGCTATCAACATATATCGAAGAAGGAACCATTGAAATTGCACCCCTTGCCTATATGCGCGGAAGAACACTTGATCATGCGGTGGTTATTCTCGACGAAGGACAAAACACAACAATTAACCAGATGAAAATGTTTCTTACACGCATGGGAAGCAATGCCAAATTTATTATTACGGGCGATACCACCCAGATAGACCTTCCGCAGAAAAGTCACTCAGGACTCCTGAAGGCACTTGAAATATTATCGGGTATAGACGATATTAGCGTAGTTCATTTTGACATGCGCGATGTTATGAGGCATAAGCTTGTTAAGGCAATCATTCAGGCATACGACAAACTAAAGAAAGAAGAAAGCAAAAAGGAATAGAAAAAATAACTTAAAAAGAAATACTATGCAGGCACTAACGAGAACCGATTACAATTTTCCGGGACAGAAAAGTGTATATCACGGTAAAGTCCGAGACGTATATAATATTAACGATACGTATATGGTGATGGTCGTAACCGACCGTATCTCCGCTTTCGACGTAGTATTACCCAAAGGAATTCCTTACAAGGGCCAGGTATTGAACCAGATTGCATCTAAATTTCTGGACGCGACTTCTGATATCGTCCCCAACTGGAAAATTGCCTCTCCCGATCCGATGGTTACCATTGGCCATTTCGCAACACCCTATAAAGTAGAAATGGTGATCCGTGGTTACCTGACAGGCCACGCATGGCGTGAATACCGCGATGGCAAACGCACCTTATGCGGCGTTCCTCTTCCTGAAGGGATGCGCGAAAATCAGAAATTCGAGAAGCCTATCATTACTCCTACTACAAAGGCGGAAGAAGGCCACGATGAGGACATCTCACGTGAAGAGGTCATTTCTAGAGGACTGGCTTCGGAAGAAGACTACCGTTTACTGGAAGAATATACACATAAGCTTTTTGAACGGGGCACCCGGATGGCAGCAGAAAAAGGCCTTATATTGGTCGATACTAAATACGAATTCGGGAAAAAAGATGGTAAAATATACCTCATTGATGAAATACACACTCCCGATTCGTCGCGCTATTTCTACCTCAGCGGATACCAGGAACGATTTGAAAAGAACGAGCCGCAGAAACAACTCTCCAAGGAATTCGTTCGTCAATGGCTTATAAGCAATGGATTCCAAGGTAAGGAAGGACAGAAAGTCCCTGAAATGACTCCTGAATTAATTGGAGAAATCAGTGAACGTTACATTGAATTGTATGAGAATATTACCGGTGATCGGTTTAACAAAGCTGATAATGAAAGGCTGACAGAACGCATCGAACAGAATATTATTAAATTTCTTACGCAGTAATTACCGATGGTTGATAACATAAACTATCTTTGATGCCTTATCACATTTGTTAGCATGTTACTATACGCGTTCAAGAGAATTCCTGCAAAGTCAGCTATTATTATAAATGGGGCGGTCGTTATCACAATACTTTTTCTGATGATTACGACCGCTTCGTTTTGTCAATATCAACCTACCCCTGTCGAGAAATCGGATCAAAAAATTATCTTCCAGGGAAAAACATACTATGTCCATACAGTTAAACACGGTCAGACGGTCTACTCCATTTGTAAAGCATATGGTATAACACAACAAATGCTTGCCGATGCGAATCCGGGGGTAACGCTCGATCCGCTTTCAACTGGACAGGTTCTTAAAATACCTTCCATTACAGAAACAAGGCCCATTCAGCAACAGCCTGTAGCCGGAGTAAAAGAGGATGCATCGTTCATATATCACACCGTTCAGCCAAAGGAAACAATTTATTTCCTGCACCAGAAATATAATGTATCGCTTGAAACCATCTATAAATATAACCCCGGTGCCGAAAATGGTATCCATGAAGGCGATATAATACGATTGCCTAAAGCAGCTCCCATTGCTGAAACAAGTCGTACAGGTATTACTCACCAGGAAACGATTAAGAAATATACCGTCAGGCAGGGCGATTCATTGTATCGTATTGCAGAAGACAATGGCCTGACCATTGGCGATATTATCAACGCGAATCGTGAACTGAGGTGGGGTCTTAAGCCCGGACAAATAATCATTATACCAACTGCTGAACAGGCAGGAACGGGAGTGACAGGTCTGTATGATACTCTTGTGCAGGTTACATCAAAGCCGGTGCTTACTGCGTACCAGTGCGATTCAATTGCTTCACTGAAAAGAATGCATCCTGCTATAAAAGTTGCATTATTGCTTCCGTTCTTTGCAAAGGAAGAGTATACTTCCGATACGCTGCTCGATTCCGATTCCATTTCGGATAATGGTATCCGAACAGAACGTAAGACTTTCAGAGGGATTGCTGCTGTTGAATTCTACGAAGGATTCCTGCTGGCAGTGGATACATTGAAAAAGAACAACGTTGCCATCAGTCTTTTTGTCTACGATACAGAAGCCGATACCATCAAGGTAAAATCGATCTTGCGTGATCTTGCTATAGTTGAGCCTGATATAATTATTGGTCCATTTACAAATGATAATACCCGACTGGTATCAAAATTTTCTTTTGAGCACCAGATACCGCTTGTCCCACCACTATTTATGGACGATTCAACCCAGCGGTATAACCCGCTTCTTATTCAGACTATTCCTTCTCACCGTAATACAATAGATAGTTATGCGCGGTATATTGCCCGATTCAATAAGAAAAATATCATTCTTGTTACAAAACCCGGACTGCAATACCGGAAAGAAAATGAACTGTTCAGGAAACAACTGAAGCAGGAAGCCCGCGACCAATATGGTGTTGATTCTCTGAAAATCAATGAAGTTGAGATTAACGATGCAACTAACAGAAGTATAAACAAGTTACTGAAAAAGGATGTTGAAAATATTGTCGTTATTTTTTCAGAGTACGAGCCCGATGTTATAAATGTGATGTCGCATTTACATTTTATGCTTCGTGATTATACGATAGAAGTATTTGGATTACCGCAATGGCAGCGGTTCGATAATGTCAGGATTGAAGTCATGCATGAGCTGCAGGTAACCCTTTACACTCCTTTCTATATCGATTATGATAATCCACGGGTAAAATCGTTTATAAAAACCTGCCGTAGCAAGCTAAAATACGAACCATTCAAAACAACAGCAAAAGGAACAGGCATAAACTATGCTTACCTGGGTTACGATATGGGAGTTTACTTTCTGGGTGCCTTATATAATTACCAGAAGAATATTTGCGAGTGCCTGCCGTATAAGAAAGAAAAGTTATTACTCTCCGATTACGATTACCAGCGCGATAATAATCAGTCCAACCTGATCAACAGGCATATTACCCTGTTGCGGTTTAATAAGGATTATGAAGTGCAGGTAGTTGATTTTAAATAGCCAGCCTTTATTGACTCCAACTCGATAGCGTCCACCTGGGCACTATGTGCTTCGGTGGACGAGCGTTTTAAGATTTATTTTAGGGTTTGCTGATTTTTTATTTCAAAGTAGTTAAATGTTTGTATTACAATTA
>CAZWIU010000157.1:0-6664 GCA_964634105.1 uncultured Bacteroidales bacterium
ACCTGCAACCTTCGGAATACAACCTGCAACCTTCGGAATACAACCTGCAACCTTCGGAATACAGATGAAAAGTTGCGAAATATGCGTACTGACATGCTTTTTTGTTGCGAAAAACCGTAAAATTCAGAGGATAGACTGTATTTTTTACTAAAAACTGGTTAATCACTATTGTCCGTAAAAACTTTTTATTTACTGCATGGATTGTAATTTGCATTTTTATTGATTTTATTAACCACGAAGTACCGAATTCCCGGTACACAGAAAAAAAAGACGACACAGAATATAAAATCAAAAATCTCTGTGTCCCTCCGTTTTCAACTCCTTTCCTCTGTTGTAAAATATAATCGGCTTAATGATTAAACTGCATACCTGAAACTGAAGGATAGGATATCTTTTTTAGAATTTGTACGCCTTGATTTATCAAATACCCTCCAACAGGTTTTTCAGTAAGAGATAAAAGAATTGTTGGCTTTTTTAAACGGAGCATTTTTGATTTAGTGGGCTTAGACAATTAAAAATAGAATTTATGCCACAAGGACACTACGACACAATGGTTTCACAAATATGCAACAGGCTAAATATAAACTTCTTAGTGTTTTCTTTGAGCCTTGGTGATTTAGTGGCATATATATTTTTAACTTTTACCGCACATCAGTGATTACACTCCCGATGCTTCGGGATACACAATTCAACAGATTGACTTATATTTGATTTAAATACTGTGTTACCATGAAACGTGCACCTCTTTTTCTGATAGCAGTATCATTTTCACTTTTCGCCTGTCTCCAGATTACACATGGTCAAGGCCTGTCGCTGACTCCCCTGTGGGAAACCGATTCAATATTCGGCACGCCTGAATCAGCTGTTTATGATAGCCTCAGGGAATATATTTATGTAAGTAATTATAACAACGAAAGCGGATTCAGAGCAATCGACGATACCCTTAAAGATGAGTTTATTTCGAAGGTCGATATGCAGGGAAATGTACTGGACTTAAAATGGGTGGAAGGTTTGCTCGGGCCAACCGGCATTGCCTTCTTCGGGAATAAACTATATGCCGTTGAAAGGGGTTTCCTGGCCGAAATTGATATCCCTTCTGCAACAATAGAAAGCCGCTACCCGATACCTGATTTCGGTTTCCCGAATGACATTGCCATTGATGAGAATGGCTTTATTTATGTTTCGGACTCTGAAAGGAATCGGATATACCGTTTTGCCGGCGGTGAATTCGAGATCTGGCTTCAGGATCCTTTATTTGCAGGTCTGAACGGATTGTATTTCGACGGACAAAACCTCATTATCGGGAACAGTAGTGAGAACAGTCTTATATCAGCTTCTTTACTGGACAGGGATATACAGGTAATAGCACATCATGTCAGTAGTATAATTGATGGTATTGTCCGTTACAAGGATGTATACATCACCTCAGGCAAAACAGATATATCGGCTACAGACCTGTCGGGTAATACATTCAAAATAATGAGTGCCGGCAACCCGGATGAATGGTATGCCGACTTTGCATTTATTCCAAATCAAAGAATACTCGTCTTCCCGACACTGTTTACAAAACGTGTAGTCGCTTTCCGCATCGATTGAAGGCAGCCTGTAAAACCTGTATTGTTTCAAAAAGCGCGTATCGCACGTACATGGTATGCAGAACTTTTAAAGTAGCCTCCATTGGGAGGATAGCCGTCGTTACTATACTGCGAATAGGCATTACCGATACTGGCTTCAGTTGAACTCCAGTAAAGTTCATCGGCAAAGTTTCCCATACCACGGTATATGTGGAGGTTGAAATACATAGCAAAGCATTCCGATTTTGAGGGTAAATACCAATCGTCGTAACCATTCAGAACAAGGTCATAGCATAGTTTTGCAGCGTAATTACCCTCTCCCTGGGCTGCAACGATCGTCATCGTATTTGCCAGGCCTGCGCCTATATCAGTCAGGGTAGCATTCGTTATAATATCTCCTCCGTTCGACCAGGTGATTGCGTCCGACTGATCGCCGGGAGCACAGATTAACCCATGCTGCTCAGTATCATCGAGGTAAAAAATGATACCCCCTCCGTAACTCTGGCCAATGGAATAAGTAACGGGATCGTCATCAGTATCCTTCATACAGTTGCCAGAGACCAACATCATTAATGCAGCAAGTGCGGTAATTCTTATCTTGTTTTTCATTCTTCCGATTCTATCCGATATTCATATTGTTATTCTAATTAAATAAGCCTGCCCATGAATGTTTCAATAAACCGGCAGGCTAATTATCTATAAAGTCATTTTCCTTCACAGGTCATACCAACCAATACAAACAGAGTAGGCTGTCAGAATGAATAGTTCAGGGGCACTCCGTCGACTGTACCGCTTACATCTCCTCCGGTACCGCTGGAATTAATATTGATGGTAATGTCGATATCAACCGTCTGATTAACACGCGGACCGGTAATCTGGACAGCCCCGCCAATCTGCATGCTCGAAGCAGTTCCGAAAGTTGTTCCACCCGGCATGAGCGTAAAAGTCCCTGTTAACGATATATAGGGCGCTCCGTTCATCGTGTACACATTTCCTTCCGATTCGAAGGTATACTCTACGATCGATTCGGTTAATCCCAGGAACATAGATCCACCTGTAACTGTATAGCTGTAATCATCAATCGTCATAGAACCTGAAACGCTTCCTGTAACGTGGATATAACCTCCTTCGGTACCATATACATAATTATCAACCGAAACATAAATCGGATAGGTCGATTTTAATCGCTCGTCTGCAGCAGCCTTTTGCTGTCCGTTCCACGACATACCCGCACTGAATAATGCGTCAATAATAGCTTTATTGTCGACTGAATTATCTTTCTTACAACCTGTCAACGCCACCAATGCAAATACGCTGACCATCACCAGTGATTTTTTCATAGTATTCTTGTCAGAGTTTATAGTGCTGACGCCGCACTTTTAATAATTTATTTGTTTATTTGTTTATCATTTACTCCGGTAGGGATCACTCCTTCAACATATTCAATCTGCATAACGAATACAATATTGAACAGTGTATATTCCGGAAATGATGTCGTGGATGGTTATCAGGTAGGAAACATATGATTCTTACGAACTTTGCGTCATAAAGTTTGAAATCTCCCTGAAATTTTTGGTACCGTTATGATGGATTATACGTTGATAGAATGAAGGATCAGAAAGTTTCGTCCTGTGTAGTTGAATACGAAATTACGGGAGTCTTATTTGAATCCTGTTGTTTATGCGATCTGCCACTTTGGTGGCGATTCTTCTGCCCAGTTCTTTTATCTGAAATCCGGGAAGTATCGTTCAGCTTAAAGTACGAAATATGATCTTTCAACTGATCAGCAAGCGATGCAAGGTGCTCAGCATTGGTTGCCATCTCTTCCGAAGCTGAAGCATTCTTCTGGGTAATTGAATTGAGCTCCTGAACAGTAGCAGTGATCTGATTCGTGCCGTTATTTTGTTCTGCTGAGGCAGCAGCTATCTCCTGTACCAGCCGGGTTGTTTTCTCCACCTCGGGAACCATCGACTCCATTCGCTGCCCTGCTCCTTCAGCAAGAATCAGGTTATTCTTCGCCAGTTCAACAATTTCCTCTGCTGCCACTTTACTCCTCTCGGCCAGCTTCCTGACTTCGGCAGCAACCACTGCAAAACCTCTTCCGTATTCACCTGCCCTGGCTGCTTCAACGGCAGCGTTTAGCGCCAGGATATTGGTTTGAAAAGCAATGTCGTTAATGATACCTATCTTCTCTTTGATCGACCTTGTTGCTTCAATCAATTTTCCGAGTCGTTCGAATACATCCTTTATTCCTGTCTGCGCCGACAATGATATTTTCTCTGTTTCCTGTGCATTGGAAGCGTTATTCTGAATGTTAGCCCCGATTTCCTCAATCGACGATGATACCTCTTCAATGGACGAGGCCTGCGAGGAAGCATCTTCTGAAATATGCATTGCTGCTTCACTCTGATCGTTCGCAGAGGAAGTTAACGAAAAGCAGATTGCATTTATATCCTGAATGATCTGGCCTGTTTTATTCTTCAAATCCTCTAATGAATTCGATATATCGCCCAGCTCATCGCCGCGAATCAACAGATTTCGGTCGAATGTAAAAGTTAGGTCGCCCTGCGACAGCTTCTGCCGTATATCGTCAGACAGAAGATGAATAGGGTTGGTAAGGCGTCTCTTAATATATCGTAATGCAAACAGTATAATCACAATGGCAACTGGAGCAATCCATAGCAACTGTACAAGCCCTATTGTCGCAACAATATATGCAAGCAGGGCTCCCATGCCTGCAAGAACAATGGTAATAGCGCCAATTATTCTCAAAACCGATCGTCTGAATATTAAATACAGTGCAGGGATCAACACGGCAACCATGCCTATAACTATTGCGGTAAAAACTACGATTTCTTTCATATAAGAGTATATTATTTTATCTATGAAACAACCAATACTAACAAATTTCGAAAGGGTATTAATATAGGAATCTTAATATTACATATTATAATCAACGCCTCTGAAATGTTTTTCAATACTAATTTAATGTATAAAAGTTGCTGATGTTCAGGTAAGACGGTGATATATATCATTTATCATCATTTTTAACTTCCACGAATATTATTTTTGGCATTTGATTTCTGGAAAATAAATTGAACAGTATTAACTTTAAACTGTATATCAACTAATATATCATCCGGTAAGGTTCAGATCAAATACTTAAACCTATATAAAACGACCGGATTGTTGCGTCATTAATACTAATTTGACTTACTCATGAAAAAGATGATTACGATCTCCAAACTAAGTCCGGTTGTTTTTTTTCTGCTGATTTCACGGCCCTTATTCTGCCAGTTAACCCCCATGGATGCAATCAACAACATGGGCAGGGGTATTAATATAGGCAATACCCTGGAACCTCCCGATGAGGGCGGATGGAACAACCCGGCTTTGGAAGAATACTATTTTGACGATTATGTTGCTGCGGGTTTTTCGACAATCAGGATTCCTATCCGGTGGGATAATCATACTGAAAATGTACCTCCCTATGCGATTAACGAAACATGGATGAGCCGCATTGAAGAAATAGTAGACTGGGGACTGAGCCGTAAATTGTTTATTATTATAAATGCACACCATGAGGATTGGCTGAAAAATGACCCCTCGCCGGAGAATCTTGCACGCTTCGATAGCATTTGGAGTCAGATAGCTGTGCGGTTCCAGGATCGATCCGACAGCCTGTTTTTTGAAATGATCAACGAACCTTATCCTATGCCGCTTTCTACAGTAGATTCGCTCAATGCCAGGGTACTTTCAATAATACGAAAGACAAACCCGACGCGGATCGTTCTTTTCTCGGGCAATATGTATTCGGGTGTTTGGGACATGGTGCAGGCCGCTGTGCCCGACGATGATTACCTGATGGGATATTTCCATTCCTACGATCCGTACTTATTCGGCCTCGAGGGAGAAGGCACGTGGGGTACAACAAGCGATGTAAACGCCGTAAAAACAAGTTTCGACCGTGCTGAGCAATGGACGAATGAAACTGGTATTCCTGTTCTTTTAGGAGAATTTGGAGCCGTGGATCAATGCGATTTCAACTCACGTTCGTACCACTATGCAACCTATGTTGAACAGGCCCTTAAACATCATATTGCTTTTACCGTTTGGGACGATGGCGGACAGTTCCGGATGTACGACCGTCAAAACAGGAAATGGAACCATTTAAAAAATATCGTTACTAATTTCTCCGCTACCAATCCAACCCATTTACATGCTTCTAATATCGATGGCACATCGGTTTTGCTGCAATGGCAGAACAGAACATCCGAAAACGATAGTATTGTGATCGATAGGGGCACCTCTCCGACACAATGGACAAGGGTTGCCAACCTCGATAAAGAGGCTACATCGTATACCGATACCGGACTCGTAACAGACAGGGCATATTATTACCGGGTAATTGCCCTCTTCAACGACACTACCGACCTGCTCTCTTATCCGGTTACAATTACAACCCGGCTACCGGAAGCGACCAATGCAGAATCGAACCAAAAAGTGCCCATACTATATCCCAATCCTGCCGGTGATAAAATAGATATTTTGCTTGATAGTGATGAACCAGTAATTGCTGTTTTAGTGTATAATATGAAAGGACAGCTGTGCAAAAAAGTTTACCCGGCAGATAACAATATATCTGTTCCTGTTGCTATGTTAGAGCGTGGAACTTATGTTGTCGAACTCATTACTGAGTCGGATAGCTACAAAACCCGTTTCATCAAGGATTGAAGGAAATTCTCAGGTTCAGCGGAAAAATAAAGTTACAGCTAACGGTTGCTTTATCTGTACAGTAGCTGATAATGATAAATTGTTCTTAAATTTTCATTGTTACAAAGGTGAATTTTTAGTGAAAAAATCCATGATTTATCCACTATACTTGTAACTACACAGTCTTCTAAATAATTTATAAAACACTGAATTAACAATATATAGTATTTTCACGCAAAGCTCGCAGAAAAATACGCAAAGGACGCAAGAAAATCTCTTAAAAATATTTAGATATAATGTTTTTGCAAACTCTGCGAAATGACTTTGCGGACATTTAGATTTACATAGTATTTAACAATAATTGTTTAAAGTTCTTT